>JAMCPS010000133.1 GCA_023379705.1 Campylobacterota bacterium | reverse complement strand
CAAAATAACTCCCCAAAATCCGAAGGTTGCTAAACCGCCTACAATTGCAAAGAAAATAATAAACTCATTAAGCCGTTTTTTTCCTTTGCTAAGCGTTCGGTTCACAAAGTTTAAAATGACTAATTTCACAATATTATCGATGAAAAATGCCATCATTGCCCACGAATACAATGCAATAATCAATACATTCATAAAGTGCCCTTGAACATACTCATTAACCGCAACGGGAATCCATATCAAAGCCGTACCGAAAACAGGAATAATAGCAGAAATCCCGGTTAAAAATCCCAGTAGTAAAGGATTGTAGCCTTCAAAAAATGCAATAAAAATTCCAAAAGCAAGCCCCTGTGCAATCATCACTCCCAACAGTGTATAAAAGACCACAGCCGTCGTTATTGTCATCTCTTCCAAAAATTCTCGTTTTATAGAACGGCTTAATGGAATAATAGGAAGAAGAAACAATGTAAGCCGTCGACCATACCACGTTAAAAAGAAGAAAAAGACAACAATCATACTCATTTCGCCCAGCATTACCATAAACATTTTTAGGCCATTGCCAAGCCACCCTGCCAAAAAAGCAATGATCTCGTCTTTATGAAGTTGCGCCAATGCAAATAAACTCTCAAAAGGCTCTTTAAGCCATGTGAGATAGGAAGGCAAATAGGTACTTAGAATATCCATTTTATTCGCGATTGAACGAATCATTTCAATGGTATGAGCAGGTTCATCAAGAAGCTGAAAAAAGAAAATAACAATAGGCAGAAAAATAATCAGCGAAAGACCAAGAGTGACAATACCAGCTGCAATAAGAGAAGCAAAAAGTTTCAATGACTCACTGCGTTGTATTTGAAGCTCTAAAGTTCTGTGCAGAGGCAAAATCGCCATTGCCAAAAGCAGTGCGACACAAAAGCTTTTTAAAAAGGGGAACAGCAACCATATGAAAATAACAAATGCCGTCACTCCCATCCATCCCAAAAAATAATTTTGTTTTACCATTGTGTCCTCTTATTTTTAGTACGATTGTAGCACTATTGTTGTCTGTTTACAAAAGAACTAAAGCTTCCATCCACTGTTTCGAGTTGTTCTCGCGATCCCTCTTCTAAAATCATACCGTTTTCTAATACGTAAATATAATCGGCTCTGTCCACCGTACTGAGACGATGTGCAATAATAATGATGGTTTTTTCATTTAAAAACGTTTCCAAAGCTTCAAAAAGTGCGGTTTCCGTATGGACATCCAATGCGGAAGTCGATTCGTCAAAAATAACCACCTTTGGATTAGCCAAAACCATCCGTGCGATGCTCAAACGCTGACGCTGACCGCCTGATAAGCGAATACCAAATTTTCCCACCTGCGTTTGCAATCCATCACTTAAAGAATGGACGAACGTATCCAACTGTGCAATTCTAAGAGCTTCCCAAATAACATCATCTTCTAAAGCTTCACCCATCGTTAGGTTAAACCGCAACGTATCATTAAACATTAACGGCTGTTGTAACACCACAAATACCTCATCACGTACCCGTGCGAAACCAATGTCTGCGACACTGATCCCATTATAGAAAATATCTCCCGATGTCGGAGGGTAAAATCCGACTAGCAATTGGGAAAGGGTACTTTTTCCGCTCCCGCTGGCCCCGATGATCGCCACTTTGCTCCCTGCTTTAATATGGAGGTTGAGCCCCTTGAGTATCGGCTCGGCAGGGTCGTAACCAAATACAAGGTCTTTGGTCTGTATTGACAGCGCGCCGCTTGATGGCAATGCTATAGAGTGAACAGGCTGGGAGGGTTCGGTCGGCAAAGAGAGAAGTTCATTGAGCCTAGAGAGAGCATTTTTGGCATTGGCAAAGCTGTATTGCAGTGACAACAGCTCTTGCACCGGAGTCATCATGAACCATAGATAGCCGAATATCCCAAACATCAGTCCGATACTCAAATCCGAATACAGTACCATCACCAATCCAAGGGCGCGAAAAATCTCGAATCCACTCAAAAAGAGGGTATACGAATAGCGCTCTCCATACAATGCTTTGATCCCGTAGACACTGGCACTTTGTTTGAGGCTTTGGGACTGATCTATCGCATCGTCGATAAAACGCCCCTCTTTGTTGCTCGCACGAATCTGCCCGAAAAGATCACACATTTGCGTCAGCGTATCAGAGAGGACACCGATTGTACGGTTTTGCTCTTTTTTGAGCTTACCTACCCGTCCCGATATTTTACGGGTGACAATCATGATCATAGGCTGAAAAATCAATATCAATACCCCAAAAAGCGGATTGATCCAGATTAACACCCCCGCCACACCAATGAGCGTCGCCACCGAAACAATCAGTTTTGAGAGAGCTCCGCCCAAAAACTGCTCGATGGTATCAATATCCGTAATAAGATGAGTAATGACTTTACCGCTGCCTAAACGCTCATAGGCACTCATTGAGACATGTTTGAGATGTTCCAGTGCCTGAATCCGTATCGCGAAGCTCAGCTCTTGAGAGAGTGTGATAAAGAAACGCTGTGACGTAACACTAAGGAGAAAAAAGAGAAAACGCAAGGTGATCGTCATCGCCAACACAATGCCAATATACAGTAACGGTTCGTGCAGTGGCGTGAACCTATCAATCACACTCGTAATCCCTCCCCCTTTTTTGAGCAGTACCTCATCGACCATGAGAGGGATCAGTAAGGGGACGGGGATAGAGATTATCGTAGCCATTATAGCAATCAGATTTCCCCACAGCAGCGAACGTTTATAACGCAGCATCATGCTAAAAAGAGTTTTAAAAGTAATCATGATAGTTCCAAAATTTTAGTAAGGCGATTATATCGATTTTTTTCCAGTATAATTGCACCATAAACTAGCTATATGAGGAAACCATGGCAAAAGGTTTTGGCGGAAAGTATTTTTCGCTTCAAGCAATCACCGCCACTGTCAATGCAACTACACTACAGCGTAATGCTGTACGCACACGCCATTGCCATACTCAACGCTTTTCTCCTACAGATGACTCTATCGATGAGAGTCCGCCTGATCCCAATGAGTTACTCCTAGAAGCCATTGAACCTTTTGCACCAAAGGTGTCTCGTTGTCAGTGCCACTGTAACTGCTTTTTTCGCTTACGCGCCAAAAATGCCCTCCTCCTCTCTGCTTTACGTCCAAAACTTCGCTTTTTATTTCGACACTACTTTACGGACCTTTCGCCTCCTAATTTGATTGTTTAACCCAATTTAGCCATTACTTATTTTAATCTTAAAGGATACCTAAATGAACAACCAAATAGCAGTGCTCGGATTTCCACGAATTGGTGAAAAAAGAGAGTTGAAAAAAGCCCTCGAAAACTATTGGAAAGGGACTACTTCCCTAGATGAACTCAATGCTCTCGCATCGCAACTTCGCTTAAAACATTGGACGCTACAACGTAGTGCGGGCATTACCTCCGTTGCTGTTAATGATTTTAGCTTTTACGACAACACTTTAGATCTCATGATTGCATTAGGAGCTCAACCTCAGCGGTTTCGTGACATACATGATGCAAATCAGCGTTACTTTACTATGGCACGAGGAGATGCAACGCATACCGCTATGGAAATGACCAAATGGTTTAACACCAACTATCACTACATTGTCCCTGAGCTTTCAGCCACGTTTGAATTTGGGGAAATCAGTACGCAAAAGATACTAAGCGAATACCGTGAAGCTCAGGAAAATGGATTTAAGGGAGCAATTCAGTTGATTGGCCCCATGACGTTTTTGGGGCTTAGTCGCTGTGATACACTTGTTACGCATGCGCTGTTTGATCCCCTATTGGAACAATATTCTAAACTTATACGTGAAATAGTTGTTTTAGATATGAATATTGAGATCGTAATTCATGAGCCATTTCTGAGTCTCGATACAAATGTACGACAACTTTCGTTACTTAAAATCGCCTATGATCAACTAGCCGCACTTTCTCCCTCTCTAAGTGTTGCCACCTATTTTGAGCACTCCAATGAAGCAACCGCGGTGTTGGTTCATACCCCGATAAAAGGGTTAATCCTGGATTTCGTGCATGGCCAAAAAAATGGTGAATCTCTAGAGATACTAGGTAAAAGCAATAAACACGTAACCATAGGAATTATCGATGGGCGTAATGTATGGAAAAACAACCTTCAACAATCCCTCCAGACACTGGAGCACATTGCCACCTATATTCCAAAAGATAGATTGTCCATTGGTATGTCATGTTCCCTATTACATGTCCCATATACTCTAAAGAATGAAGAAAAATTGGACTCAAAGGTCAAAGTGCTCTTAGCTTTTTCCGAAGAAAAATTGGAGGAACTAACACTGTTAGCAAATGCATTTTTCTCTGGAGAAACCATAACCTTTCCAGCACATCCAAAAACCAGCGTGGATGAAGCGGTACAAAAACGGCTAGATGCATTAACGTCTAATGACTTTAAGCGCTCACATCCCTTTTCGGTGCGTCAAATGTCCGCACACGATCATTTCAATCTCCCCCTATTACCCACAACAACCATTGGATCATTCCCTCAAACAGCCGAAGTTCGAAAAGTTCGTCAAGAATTTAAAAAAGGATTACTCTCCAAAGATGCTTACGATGAAGCCATGAAAGAAATGATTGCCGCATGTGTAGCATTTCAAGAATCTGTTGATTTGGATGTTTTAGTCCATGGAGAATTTGAGCGTAATGACATGGTGGAGTATTTTGGAGAACAGCTAAACGGATTTGCTTTTAGCCAAAATGGCTGGGTCCAAAGCTACGGCAGCAGATGCGTAAAACCTCCTCTTTTATATGGAGATGTCAGCCGTCCAAAAGCAATGACACTTCAATGGAGCCAATACGCACAAAGCTTGACAACACGACCGATGAAAGGAATGTTAACAGGCCCAGTTACAATTCTAAACTGGAGTTTCGTACGTGATGATCAGCCAAGATCTCTATGTGCAACACAAATTGCTCTGGCTATTCGTGACGAAGTAGACGATCTGCAAAACAATGGTATCACCATGATCCAAGTAGATGAGGCAGCATTCAAAGAGGGGTACCCTTTACGACGTGAAAATCGTGCCTTGTATGAGCAATGGGCACTGGACAGTTTTTTACTTAGCACCGCAGTTGCCCACAAAGAGACTCAAATCCACACGCATATGTGCTACAGTGAGTTTACCGATATCATCAAAACGATCGAGTCTATGGATGCCGATGTTATCTCTATCGAAACCTCCCGAAGTGGTAACCGACTGCTGCGTATTTTTAAAGAAACCGGTTATGCTCAAGAAGTAGGACCTGGAGTCTATGACATACACTCACCTCGTGTTCCAAGTGTTGAGGAGATGCAAACACAAATCCATGCCCTGCTGGAAGTACTCCCAGCCAAGCAGCTTTGGATCAATCCCGATTGCGGTTTAAAAACACGTGGTTGGAGTGAAACAAAAGCCGCTTTAGTCAATATGGTAGAAGCAACCAAAAAAGTTCGCGCTACTTTATAATATTTTATGACTCACATACTCAATCCAAATGCTATGTGAGTCATATTTCAAAGCTTTAATGCATTTTTCATTCAAAAAAAATCCTTTATATCCATACACTAACTCACGAAGTGTAATTATGATTAAACTTCGTGTGTTACAATTGTCCTAATACAAAAATAACACAAGGGAATACTATGCTCGTAACTAAACAAGCTCCAGATTTTACAGCTACAACTGTTTTAGCAGATGGAACAATCGTTGATGGATTCAAACTATCAGAAAACTTAGGGAAAAAAGGGACTGTTTTGTTCTTTTATCCATTGGACTTTACATTTGTATGTCCATCAGAGATCATCGCGTTCTCACACAGAATTGACGATTTCGCAAGTCGTGGCGTAAACGTTATCGGTGTATCCGTTGACAGCCAGTTTTCACACTTCGCATGGAGAGAAACTGCAATTGACAAAGGTGGAATCGGTCGCGTTAAATTTCCATTGGTTGCAGACTTGAGCAAGCAAATTTCAAAAGACTATGATGTTCTTTTCGGTGATTCTGTTGCACTTCGTGGTTCATTCTTGATCGACGCTAAAGGTGTGGTTCGTCACGCAGTTATCAATGACCTTCCATTGGGACGTAACATCGATGAGATGATCCGTATGGTTGATACGATGCAGTTTACTGATGAGCATGGCGAAGTTTGCCCTGCGGGTTGGGTAAAAGGTGATGCTGGTATGAAAGCAAGCACCGAAGGTGTTGCTGAGTATCTTGCACAACACGCAGATAAATTATAATCTACCTTTCCCCTTCTGGGGAAGCCTCTTTTAATTCAAAAAGCTCTATCCTTTCTTTATGCAATACTCTTTCTTAGCCTCTTATGCCCTTATCCTCTTTGCTCTATGGTATTCACGCAAAGAACACTTTGGTCTTGAAAAACAGATCCTTACTAACTCTATATTGGCGATGGTACAGCTGGGACTTTTGGGATATGCACTCGTCTATCTCTTTAAAATTTCTCATCCGTCCTTGCTCTTTTTTGTTTTGCTGGGGATGCTTCTTTTTGGTGCTTATACGGCCAAAAAACGCTCTCCTCTTGGGGATGATAGTTTTCGCATCGCATTTTATACTCTGGGGGCATCATCAGGAATTGTCTTTGCTTCCATGATGGTGTTTGGAGTCATCCATATGGTACCCAATGAAATGATCCCCATCGGCGGGATGATCATCGGTAACGCTTTGAATATTTACACCCAAAGCATTGAACGGTTCAAAGGAGAAGTGAACAATACGAAAGAGACAATTGAGGGGATGATTGCGTTAGGGGCACCTCTCAAAGAGGCTCTTAGCATAGCTACTAAAGCATCGGTCAAAGCGGCCATGATCCCCACTCTCAATATGCTCCAAACCGTTGGGATTATTCATATCCCAGGGATCACCACAGGTATGCTTCTTGCAGGTGCCGATCCCCTCATGGCCATATCCTATCAACTCGCCGTTATGTACATGATGGTGGCTGTATCCCTGCTGGCGGCTGCATTTAGCATGCTCTTTTCATATCGAATTATTTTTGCAGCGGTTTTTTCTAAAGTTTGATTATATTTTAATCACTGTATGATTCTTTTATAAACTATAATTTCTTAACCAATTCATTCATAAATAAGGAGTCAACCATGCAAGATTTAGTACGAAGCTATGCAGCAAATGCTCCGCTCATCCAAAATTTTATCCTCTCTACTTTAGGAAACGTAAATCTTAAAATCTTAAATGTACAATTAATCGAGCGTCTTTACAAAACATTTCCAAGTTTGGAACTGCTTTATAAAACCGATGAAGGGTTTGTCCAAAATTCACCAAATATTTATCTCAATCGTGAAGAAAACAATCACATTGGAGTAGACAGAGCCTATCTCATCAATGAGGTTCAAATTCAAAAAGGGCACTACATCAGTGACCCCTATATCTCAACTGCTACAGGTTTTTTATGCATTACGGTGGTTTATGCAGTAGGAGATGGATATCTCTTTTTAGACTTTCGGCTTCGTAAACTTTTGGAACGCTTTGATCTAATCGAAAAAAATGACGTGTTTAAATTCCTTAACCGTACTTCCTATGCTATCATCGGTGGAGGGCTTCTCTTTTTTGGCGTTTTCGTTGTACTCTATGGCTTTTACACCTTTGCAGGATATTTATTTGGAAGCGCGGAACTCTCCATTGATGCGGTCTTTAAACCGATCATTGCACTGACATTGGGGTTGGCTGTTTATGATTTGGGAAAAACCATCGTAGAGCAAGAGGTACTGCCGAAAACTCAGCATGTAAGCGATGTTTTCAATCCTAAAACATTGCTTAATTTTTCCGTCTCCATTATCATTGCTTTGTTAATTGAAGCACTCTTGGTGGTCTTTAAAATTTCACTGCATGACTACAAAGATTTACCTTACGCTTCTACTTTAGTTGCGGCTTTGTCTTTCTTACTGCTTGTTTTTGCGATATTCGTCTATATCATTCGCAAAACGGAAAAAGAATAATGCTCTCTTCTGCCTGTCAAGATACGATTCGAGCGGCCGTTTGGCTCTCGACAAAACCGCAAGATGAATATCACCATATTCAAACCATCAGCGATGCCCTTAATTTACCCTACCATTTTTTAGCAAAATCACTTCAAACACTCGTGCGGTGTAATATTTTGGTCTCTCGCAGAGGTGCTAACGGCGGAGTGAAACTTGCAAGGGCAAGTTGCGATATTACCCTTATATCTTTGATTGACGCCGTAGACGGAAGCACTTTTTTTGATGCCTGTGTACTAGGAATCGGTGATTGTGAAGATGAAAAACCGTGTGCGCTTCACGCACAATGGGAAAAATGGCGTACTGAAATGCAAGAAATGTATTGTGCTATGCGCCTCAATGAAATAACCGACGACGTCCTTCTTCGTAAAATCAAACGTATCTAACCCCTCCTTTTAGAAAATTTAAATAAGAAACACTTTATTGATTAATTTTTAATCAATAAGTAGCACTATTTATTTATAATTTCCATTACAATTATTTCAGATTTTTTAATCTTAAATAGGAGTTTCAATATGAAAAGTATGAATGTTCTTGGAAAAAGTGTTTTGCTACTCTCGCTAGCAGCCTCCGTTGCTATGTCAGCAGTTGTTGAGAAAAAAGATCTCAAAATCGGATTTATTCCTCTTACCGATTGTGCGGCGCTCGTCATCGCAAAAGAAAAAGGTTTTTTTGCCAAACATGGTCTCAATGTGGAACTTTCCAAAGAAGCATCATGGGCAAACGTCCGTGACAAAATGACGGTAGGCGAACTTGATGCATCACACATGCTTGCGGCAATGCCGATCGCATCCACATTGGGTGTCGGAAGTACGAAAAAAGAGATGCTGGCACTGATGGCATTGGGACAAAATGGCGATGCGATTACGGTATCTAATAAAATGTACGATGCTATGATGGCAGCCGATCCAGTTGCAACCAAAAAAGGTTCAGCAGTAGCCCTTAAAAAAGTAATCGCGGCAAAAACAATGGGCGTTCCAGAGTTTGGTATGACCTTCCCTACGGGTACGCACAATTATCATATCCGCTATTGGATGGGTGCAGCCGGAGTTAATCCCGATGTCGATGTAGCACTCAAGGTCGTTCCACCACCGCAAATGGTCGCGAACATGACTGCTGGGAACATTGATGGATTTTGTGTAGGTGAACCGTGGAATCAACGTGCAGTGATGGGCAACGTTGGAAAAACACTCATAACGGGGTATCAACTCTGGCAAGATGGGCCTGAAAAAGTACTCGGTGTCCAAAAATCGTTTCAAGAAAAATACCCAGAAACGACCAAACAAATGATGGAAGCGGTGATCGAAGCCGGCGTATGGCTTGATGCATCGTGGGACAACCGCAAAGAGGCATCTAAAATATTATCAAGCAAATCCTACGTCAACGCTCCAACCGATGTTATCGACAACTCTATGACAGGAACATTTATGTTTACCAATGGTGTCGTCACACCGATGCCAAACTTTAACCGTTTCGCAAAAGGAAACGCTCTCTATCCCTATTACTCACATGGATTGTGGCAAATAACCCAAATGATCCGCTGGGGACAACTGGATCATGCTGTTGATATGAAAAAAGTAGTTGAAAGTGTCTATCGTCCTGATTTGTTTGTAGCAGCTGCAAAAGAGGTTAAATACGCTCTTCCAACATCACCATGGAAAAAAGAGAACAAGTTTATCGACGGTGTGACGTTTGATCCAAACAAATCGGTGGATTACATCTTTAACGCACCTATCAAATCGCCAAAAATCACTAAAGCAGCATTGGCAAAAGTCAATAAATGGACAGTAAAATAAGTACAAGGAGGCATTTATGCTCTTAAAAACCATCAACACCGTAGCCCTTCCGACATTGCTGTTTGGTGTCCTTATCGCTGTATGGACAACGGTAGCCAATGGAATTCCAGGCTTTCCACCTCCAATGGAAGTATGGAGCGAACTGCTCGTCGTCCTCTCAGATCCGCTGTATGACAATGGAGCAGGAGATCAAGGGATTGCACTGCAATTGCTCAGCTCCCTCAAACGTGTATTCGGTGGGTTTGCATTGGCAATCGCTGTGGGTATTCCCGTAGGGCTGTTGATCGGTATGTCTAAAATAGTGCAAACCGCTTTTAATCCGTACATTCAGATTCTAAAACCGGTATCCCCGCTTGCGTGGTTGCCATTGGCGTTATTTGTGTTCAAAGATGTTAATGCGACGGCGATTTTCGTCATCTTTATCACCTCCATCTGGCCAATTATCATCAATACGGCTTTGGGTGTACGCAGTGTCAGCGAAGATTATCTCAATGTGGCCAAAGTATTGCAACTCAGTGCTTTTGAAAAAGTGTTTCAAATTATTCTTCCTGTTGCAGTACCGTTTATCTTTACAGGGATGCGCTTATCGTTGGGGATTGCATGGCTGGTTATCGTCGCAGCAGAGATGCTCACTGGCGGTTTAGGAATCGGGTTTTGGATTTGGGATGAATACAACAATCTTAACTACTCCCATATTATCATCGGAATCATCCTCATTGGTGTGGTCGGGTATATCCTAGACACTCTCATGGGGTTTATCGCCGATCATTTTGATTATCGCAAGCGAGGTCGCGTATGAGTGCAAAACCTTTTTTAAACATCGACCATGTCGATAAAATCTTCCCTTTGGGAAAAGGAAAAGAGTACGTAGCGTTGCGGGATGTCAAACTCGAAATCCGTGAAAATGAGATTGTTTCGATCATTGGACACTCAGGCTGCGGTAAATCAACGCTTCTAAACATGATTGCAGGGCTTGACACCATATCAGAGGGTGTGATTTTACTCGAGGATCGTGAGATCAATTCCCCGGGACCTGAGCGTGCGGTGGTTTTTCAAAACCATTCACTGTTACCGTGGCTCACCGTCTATCAAAACATCGAGATGGCGGTTAAAAAAGTACGCGATGATCTCAATCCTAAAGAGGTTAAAGAACATGTTATGAAATACATCGAACTCGTCAATCTGAATCATGCCAAAGATAAATATCCAGGTGAAATCAGCGGAGGGATGAAGCAGCGTGTCGGAATCGCACGAGCGCTATCCATCGAGCCAAAAGTGCTTTTGATGGATGAGCCGTTCGGAGCACTCGACTCACTGACCCGTGCTAATTTGCAGGATCATTTAATGCGTATTCAGATGCAAACGGGTAATACCGTCATTATTATCACCCATGATGTCGATGAAGCGGTTTTGCTAAGTGATCGCGTCATCATGATGACCAATGGGCCAGAAGCTACTATCGGTGAAGTATTGGAAGTAAACCTTCCCCGTCCCCGTGAGCGTCTGATGTTACAGCATAATGAAGAATATCTAAGATGTCGTGGAGCGATTGTAGAGTTTTTGTACTCTAAATTCGCTAAACACGATGATTAAAAAACTAAAATATACAAGGAAAATAATATGAAACAAATTACGTTATCAGCAGTAACTGTTCTCTCTTTGGCCGGCGGTTTTTCAAGCACACTCAGTGCAGATGATTTCACTCTTTTTAGCAACGCTAAGTTCAATGGCGAAGTAAAAGCACGTTATGAGGGCGTTGATGATCAAAACAATGCCGTACAGCAAGCCAACGCCTATACCGTCAGACTGATGCTAGGTCTTGAAGCTAATTTACTGGGCATTGATGGATTAACCATGAAAGTTGATGGGACAACCGTACAGACTCTTGGAGGGACAAAATACAATGACCTTTCAGCAACAAAATTTACCAATTACGACGTTGTTGCCGATCCAGAGCAAACTCGCTTTACTCAAGCCTACCTACAGTATAAAATGGGAGCAACATCCGCCAAAGTGGGACGTCAACTCACCAACCTCGATGCTCAGCGTTTTATCGGTTCGGTTGACTGGAGACAAATGCCACTAAGCTTGGATGCCGTGTCTATCGCTAACACATCTGTTCCTGGTCTATATCTCTATGGTGCTTATGTCTATAGTTATGAAACAATATTTAATGAGCGAACCTATGACAGTAAATCGATTATCCTAAACGGGAGTTACAAAGTCAGTGACATGCTAAAAATCACCGCATACGATTACATGCTCTCACTGGAAAGAGGTCAGTTTGCAGCGGATACTTATGGCATCTCTTTAACAGGTGATATTCCTGCAGGACCACTTAAAATCTCCTATCACGGTGAGTACGCCAAACAAACAGATGCAACATTTGCGACAACAACGACAAATATCAAAACTCAAAACGATGCAACCTATTACAATATAGAAGCAACGGCCAGCATGATGGGAGTTTCGCTGGGAGCGGGACAAGAACTTCTCAGTGGGACAAGCGGAAGTGATGGAAAAACAAAATTCCAAACTCCTCTAGCAACGCTTCATAAATTCAACGGTACCGCAGATATGTTTCTCGTAACCCCAACTGGCGGTTTGATTGATACCTACGCAACTGTGGGTTACGGGGCTGCTGGACTGGGCAAGGCCTTGGCTACCTATCACACCTTTAAAACCGATGTTGCAATGGGTGGCAAGAGTGATCTTGGCCACGAGCTTGACCTCCAATACTCTAACGCAATTCCGGGTGTAAAAGGGCTTAACGGACTTCTAAAAGCTGCTTTTTATACTGCTGGAGATGTAACTGGGTATACCAAAGACAAAGACATTCTTTGGATTGAACTCGACTATAAATTCTAGTCCATCCTCTGTACAAATCCCAATGCCTTTGGGTGGATAAAACAAAGCCGTTCCCATGAACGGTTTGGCTTTGTCAGCGTCACCCGATGCGCGGAGATAGATCGAGAAAGCGCCACGTAAAACTGCGATGGAGCAAATATCTCATTCGTCTCAATGACGTAATCACTCAAACTCATCCCCTGTGATTTATGAATCGTGATCGCAAATGCCAGCGTGATAGGGAATTGGCTCAACGTCATAAGTTTTTCTTCATGCATAGCTTTCCCCTTTTCTACCCATCGGGTCTTTGTTGTCTCTACCCGTTCTACTTTGGTCATTTTCCCGTCCTCTTTTTTGACCCATACGATATCTTCTTCAATGGACATTATTCGCCCGCGCTCACCGTTGTAATAGTTCCATGCATTACGGGTAAAGAGAATCGGGGCTCCTGCTTTGAACACCATTACAGGTTCAATACGGCTCTCACTCATAAACCGCTCAATATCCCGATCCTGCATTTTTTTATCATGTACCGAAACATAAGTAGAAATTTCAATTTCATCTCCATGCAAATGGGCCAACTGAGCGCGATTATGGTTTTGAGCGCTTAAATTTTTTCCATAGAGCAATGTAATCATACTCTTGTCTTCGGGAAGCGGACGTATCAGTGCATCCAAAGAACGCGATTCTTCTTCCCCAATGGAGGCATGACGAACTTTCTCCAATAAATTCAGGAACTCTTCCTCATGCGTACGAAAAGAACCTTTTAAATGAATCGTCTCAAAAGCAAAACGTTCCCAACTCGAAGATTCAAAGGCAAAATAAATCGTCTCATTTCCTCTGACCACGGGAGGAAGCTGTAAAAAATCGCCTATGACAACCAGCTTTCCGTTAAATTCAGCCTGCAAAAGCCGAAGGCGTATCATGTCCAACACCGGTGCGCTCACCATGGAAATTTCATCAATCACAATCAAATCCATCGATTGAATTAGTTTGTGTATTTTTTTGGAACACTCCAACTTTCCGTTACGCTCCAGTTCTTGTTGAGAATTTGCAATCCCTAAATCAAAAAAACTGTGAAGCGTTTGCCCTCCAATGAGTGTCGCTGCCATCCCTGTTGAGGCGAGCGATGCCACTTTCTTTCCATGAGTATGCGTATGTTCAATAATAGCACGTGTCAGCGTTGTCTTTCCAGAACCTGCCCCTCCGGTGATAAAAAGATTCGAATTCTCTAAAATCTTTAATGCATTTTCAATCATACCGTTTTCTCAATCCTAATTTATTTAATATCCATTAACACCAAAACCTAAAAGATTTTCTGTTTATTAGTATATGCTATACTTCACAGAATTAAACTTTACAAAAAGGCTTCAGAGAATGTCAGCTTTTACTCATGAACAGCACTCCCTGATGAAAGAGAAACTCTCTCAGGCCGTTAAAGATTTTGCCTATCGTTTTAAGCGCTATAAAATCAATTATTCCATCGCAATCGGTCACACACCCGAAGATACTGATCTAAGTCAAATATCAGGCTTCATTCGGGAAACGGACCGATTTATTGTCTTAAGCCATAACACCTGTGCTATCATTCTTGATTGCTCAGATGAACTGCGCGGAACAAAAGCTGCTAATAATCTTTTAACCAAATTTCAAGGCAACTTTTTCTCGAAACCTTTATATTTTACCATTGTAACTGCCAGTAATTATGAAGCGGATTCAAAAATGATTCATGAACTCTTCTATTTACTTGACTATGCCATCAAACACAATATGAACAATATTTTACTGGAGCACTATCAAGTAATCCAAAAGTAGTAAGCGATATAATCTGCAAATGATATCACATATGCGCCCTCTCTTTTACTCATTATTCATTCATATTTTTTTACTTTGTGTATTTATTTTCGCTTTTACCTATACTCCACAAAAAGAATCCAAAACATCTTTAAAGCTGCAAATGATCTCGCTGTCATCGCCCCTCAGCCCCGCATTAGTAAAAAAACAAATTCCGCCACAACCAACCGAAGAAATCAAATCAATACCGATACAAAAAGCAACCCCCATTACCCAAACTCCAGCAATCAAAAAAGCATTCACTCCCGTCCCAACTGCTCAGCGAACTCCAACAGCGATTTCACAGCCGGTTTCTCGACCAAATGTTACCGCACCAACTACGCCATTATCACCACCTGAAGAAACAGTACATACCCCAATAGCATCCAGTGTGAATATAGAAAAAGAGTTTTTGGATGCTCATTTGGGGGAAATACGAGCCCTGCTCATCCAAAACTTTCGATATCCTAAGAATGCGCAACGTCTAAAAATGCAAGGGGAAGTTCGTATTAGTTTTCGTCTCAAAAGTGATGGAAGCGTCGAAAATGTGGAGGTAGTTAAAAGTTCAGAGTTTGAACTGCTGGATGAGGACGCAAAAGCACTGATTAAAAACACAGCACCGCAATTCCCAAAACCAACAAAAAATATCAGTCTCAGTATCCCTTTGAGCTATCTGCTACGCTAAGAAGCCATATCTACTAAAACAGCCTTTTAAACTTTTGATTACTATGATATAATCAATCAAAATTGTATAGGAAAATATAATGATAGACATTTTCAAGGAGCACCGTAAACACTTTCAAGAGCAGTTACTCAATGACGTCTCTGGATATCATTATCGTTTCACGCGTTATCATACTCCTTATTCTATCTCATTAGTCTATATTGCCGAAACAAGTGTAAGCCTTGATACACTTGAAAAACATCTTCGCGAAAGTGACAAAATAATTTTTATCCAAACCAACCTATATGCTATTATATTTGATGATACCAATGAAGAGCAAGGATTAAAAGCAGCTGAGAATCTTCTCTATTTCATCCAAAACATCTGTTTTACCAAATACCTCTATATGGCAGTTGTCACAGTTAATTCCAATAATACTGAATTTCAAACCATTCATGATCTGTTTGATCTTCTCTCGTATGCCCTTGATCATAATATGGATAATAGTGTATTAGAAAGCTCCCAAGTCATCAAAAATGCTTAAGATGGATACAAACTATGATTGTTATTCATCGTCTATTTTCTAATAACCAGACTTATTCCGCCTTATCTTATGGTTCAAATAAGGATCTAAAATATCCTTAAAACTATAGATGTCAGCTCATTATCCATTATTCCAAGATAAATACCAAAAGAAGTCCATTTCAAAACACCTTAAGCACAATAGGAAGCCAACACCTTTTCGATACTGTAGCGCATGTCGTCGTCGAGGCCATCCATGTTTCCCAACATCCATGTCAGGTATCCTTTGTCGGCAGTCACGATTTCAAAAAGCGTTTTTCCTTTGTGCTTACCAAACTTTAATGGTTTGGTATAAAATACAGGGGTCTGGGTGAGTTCAACCATTTTATCTATCGGATTAATACTGCCAAAACGTTCTTCCAGTTTTTTACGCAACTCGGTTAAGAAAAGCTTGAGAACCAGTACATCCCCAATCGCATCATGTGCTTTAACCACAATGCCTAAAGCACTGGCTTCTGCCTCTTCTTGTTTGTACAGTTCCAGACGATAGCGAAAATATTGAAGACGATGCGCATCTTCATCTTCAAAAAGATGCTTAGCACATCGAAGCGTATCAATGAGGCGCATTTTTGAAGTGAAATTTTCTTTGGATAGCATCCCCAAATCAAATGGGGCATTATGGATTATGAGAACATTGTCGGGAGTATTGAGTTCACCAAGTGCTTTAAACGCACTCGTATCAACACATACAGGCTTTCCTTGAATCATTTCAGGTGTAATACCATGTACTTCCATTGCAGGATAAGCAATAGGAACGTCCGTAAAACAGAAGTCATTATAGACATCAACAGCCTTACCGTTGAGAACCAAAAAACCCAGCTGAATAATACGGTCAGCTTCCCCGGTTCCTGTTGTTTCAGTATCTAGAAGTATGTATTTCGCCATCCTTAGTACTGATCGTTATTGTCGTGGTCGAAGATATCGTAATCATCCTCGTCTTCTTCCTCTTCCTCGTCATAATAGTCATCATCGTCTTCCCCCACATTGCGCATTGCCGTGAGTTCCGTATACAGCTGTTCCGCTTCTTCTTCGTCAATATCGCCGCTTTTGAGTTCTTTAAGTAATTCTTTATACTCATCGCGAAGCGCCTGCATATCTTCTAGCTGTGTGCGCTCATCGGTAGTTGCATCTTTTGCCGATGCGATTCCCTCAAAAAGTTCGTCAACGTGATCCTCAACGTCAGGAATAAGTTCATTCTCTATTAAATGCTTTAGTTGCTCAATATAAGCCATAATTGCTCCTCGTATTGTAAGTGTACTATTATACCAAAGCCTTTAAAAATTCCTCAAATTTTCCCCTACTTGATCACTTCAATCGTAGGATGAAACGTTTCCCATTTATGCTGAACCATTGGGGTATCTTGTCGATTACCCCATTCGCGCATCGATCCGTCGTACAATCGTACATTGGTATAGCCCAAAATACCGCTCAAAACAAAATAGTTAAAAGAGGTTTCAAGACCACCGGTACAATAAACAAGTATTTCTTGATTTTGTCTCAAACCAAATCCTTCGCTAAAAATCTTTTTAAGCGTTTCAGATGGCTTCACTTTTAATTCTGGAGTGATACTGTAAGTCCAAAAATAGCTCATAGCTCCTGGAATATGACCAAACTTTTCAACCCCGCTGGATGCCGTTACTCCAAAATAAATCTCCGCGGGACGCGCATCCAACATCGGAATTTTCCCAATATTTTGTTTGACGTATGCTAAATTGGCTACCATTTCAGGTGTGCTCTTTACGGTAAAATTTCCTACAGAAGCTGTTGGATTGTCGCTTACCACAAAACGTTTTTCAGCTTTCCATTGCTCCAGTCCACCATCCATAATGGCAACATTTTGAACACCGCTATATTTCATCGCCCAATAAATATAGGTACTTGCAAGCAAATCTTTTGCGGAGCCTAGATGCCCATATAAGATAACATTCGAATCGCTGTTTATCCCTAATGAACGTATAAGAGTTTGTATTTCATCCGGAGTTTTAATCAAAAAGTGTTTTTCATGCAGAGTTCTCCACTGCCCGATACTGGTATGATAAGCCCCATGAATGTGCCCTTCTTTGCTGTACGTTTCAGCCTCTGATACATCGATAATAATGACTTTGGGATCATTTAACTGGCTTGCCACTTGTGCTGTGCTTTGCAATGCGTCCCAACCAAACAGATGGACTGCGGCCAATGCACACAATATGATTATTTTCTTCATCAATTTACCTTTAAGCTGTAATATTGCTAGATGGTAACCCAAATGGACTTAGAAGGATATTTTTATTTATGAATGGAGTATTAAAAGATGGTGCGGTTAAGGGGATTAGAAATCCCCTTTTGCTCCTTTTGCGATTAAGGTTTCCATTGTTTCTTTAACAACAAGAGCTTGTTTTAACATCTCTGGAGGAAGTGGTTTACCACCATAAATTGCTAATGTCAAGTCCATGGTAACCAAAAAGCGCTCACCATTACCATATTCAACCAACATAATTCGACATGGCATAAAGCCGCCGTAATATCGGGAATGATTTAAAAATATTTTTGCAGTTTGTAAATTACATACAGAGATAATACGTGCATGCTTAACCTCTTTTGGTCCTGCATCCGCTTTGGTGTACATTTTAACGTCACCCGTTACCACCATATTACGCTCTTCTGTAATGGCTTTAATCGAATCTACTGCCTGATCATTAGAAACATCATCTAAGATTTTTTCTTCAATCATCATCGCTTTAGCAGGATCACCCGATTCATCAACCACATCCAACATTTTCACATATGACGCTTGTGTATTTGATTCCAAACTTGCAAATGCTGGTGCCATAGACATCATATTCCCCATTGTGGTACATCCACTCATTAGCATAACCGTTAGTGTTGATAGCAACACTGAAAGTATTGTTTTTGTCATGTATTTCTTCCTTTGAGTTTGTTTTGTTGGTTAATTCTACCTACTATCTCTAAAGTATTTCCTTAATCTCTTTACATTTTTTTTACACAAATATGATAAAAAGATTTTTTAGAGAACAAATATAAGTAACCTTATGTGGATGTCAATATACAAATTGCACTGTAACACCGCTGTAATATTAAAAATATACAATTATGTTGAAATTTAAAAAAAAAAGGTGAAGATCATGTCAGCACAAACGCATTTAGCAAGTAAAGGTGTTACAGTCCAGCAAGCTTATGATTACATTATGAGCAATATATCAAATCCATCAACAATATTTGATACATGCAAAACATTTGGTGTAACAAACGATATGCTTGGAGAAATTGTAAATGTAAACGCTTCTGTTGTGAAGCAGTTTTGGCAAGAAAATAATCTAGGCTTTGGTGTTTTGGACACTGTAAACACAAAACAAACTTTATCAGGCGATATTACTACAAGTATGACCTTAACCAATGATAAAGTATGGGTTTTGGATGGACTAGTAGCTGTTAAAAACGGCGCTACTTTGACAATCCAAGCAGGTACTACAATCGTAGGTAAAGACGGGACAGGATCAGCAACATCGTATCTTATCATCGATAAAGGGTCAAAAATCGATGCACAGGGAACGGCAACGGCTCCTATTATTTTCACTTCTGAAAAAGCACACGATGGTGCTGCAGCAGCTGTAGGACAATGGGGTGGTGTCACAATCATCGGAAACGCCGGTAATTCACAAGTAAATGCTTATGAAGTTAATACAGCTTACACGGCTGGTACAAGTAATTTGGCAGATAACTCGGGTATTCTTAATCACGTTAAAATTTATAACTCCGGTATCACAATGGAGCAAGACAAAGAGATCAATGGTCTTAGCCTTGTAGGTGTTGGTTCTGGAACGACGATTAGCAATATCACTATCGACAATTCCGATGATGATGGTATCGAACAATGGGGTGGAACAGTTAATCTTAGTAACATTACGATCACTCGTGCTACGGATGATCACTTCGATATCGATGATGGCTACTCTGGAACTGTTACGAATTTAACAATTACACAAACATCTGGAAATGCTGGAATCGAAATGTCCGGTACAACTTCAGCGACATTTGATGGGTTGACAATTACTCAAAATGCCTCTAACAAAGAGGGTGGTATCTTCTTTAAAGGTGCCGGCATCGGTGGTACGATTAAAAATGCAACGATTATTGATAATGTTAGCTCTACGACTCAATATGGAGCGATTCACTCTGATAATTCAGGTGCCAATACGGCTGGAACAACGTTCACAAATGTTACTATCAAAGGTACATCAACTGATGCAGATTTCACTGGACCTGTAGCAACTGCACTACAAGCACAATTTACTGCAGGAACAGGTAATGTTACTTTAGTAGGTCTTTCGGCTGTTGTCGATACTGGTATCGTAGTAGCTTAATTTATCACGTCAACTTCAGATCACAAATAGGTGATCTGAATATGTCTTTTCTTCATTATTTCATCTTACCTCGTAAATCTTTTTTATGATTGATCTATTTCATTAAATTACAATGGCAGCTGACAAGTTCATTCGGAATTATTCACTAGTTAGAATCGATATAATCGATCGTCTATTGAGCAAAATGAGTCCAGACTTCTCCCCCATCTTTTTCAGTTAATCCCTTTTTAGTTATTTTAGAACTAGACTCATTATCTCTTGTAGAACCTATATTAGCTAATGCACACCCATTTATAAGTATTAAACCTGTAGACATAAGTAAAACAATTTTGATTAGAGGCATAATATCCCCCCCTTTTATTTGAATATTGTAAAGAGATCACAAAAATATTATAGTGATTTAGACTTTAATTTATTTTCATGTTATGTATTAAATGTAACTTGACAGCTTATTCAGAATATGAAGTGTTATGCAGAATCAAATGGCCAGATGACACTCTATCTGGCCGATAAAACAATAGGACTATTAATATTTGTAAGTGATACCAAAAGAAAAATTTTGACCAAGTTTATAACGGTTGGTAACACGACCGCCTTGTTTCCATATGGTCTCTTCATCTAAAATATTTTGAAGTTTAAGTTGACCACTGAAGGATGGGGTGAATTTCTCCATCCAAACAAAGTCTAATACCGACGCTGGAAACTCATAAATATCAGGAAAACGTTCAATATCATCAATCATACCAACTTTACGGATACGTTCTCCCATTTGATTGTATGAAAAGACTGCCGAGCGCTCCGATGTCTCATAGCCGCATGAAAAGTTCAAAACCGTTTGAGAAAGCCCTTGTAGCTGTCGATGATTATTGGTATAGATAGCCTCTTGCTCTTTTCTAAGCGTTACGTCTGAATCGGTGTAAGAAAAATTTCCTGAAATAAAATACCCATTCAGCATAGAAGAAATAAAATCAAGCTCTTTCCGTCCATCGACTTCAAATCCATACAGAGTAGCCGAATCGGCATTGTCAAAGGAATAGATGGGTAATGAAGAAGATGGAATTTGAACATCTTCTATCGGTTTATCCAACAATTTATAAAAAAGTCCAAATTTAATATTTTCCGTATCGGAGAAAAAATGGCTGTATTTCAAATCGATACTATATATATTGGTGTTTTTAAGTTCAGGATTACCTACAACCGTTGCAACATCATAAGGGTGAAAATATTCGCCATCCGTAAACTCCCGTAAATCAGGAACAATATAAGTTTTTGAAATCGCCGTATCGATATGGTTTTTATCATCCACTTTGTATTTCAAACTTATACTTGGAAAAATACCATTTAAAGTCAACGATTCGGGTATCCTTTGGATTAGACGGCGCTTTGTCATGTCAGGATTTTCACGATCCTCTTTATACTGATACACGACTTGCTCAAATCCGACATCGCGAAATCCAACCAGCATTTCAATCTGTTTCGTAGGATTCAAAAATGCACTTACATAATAACTTTTCTCATCCACCTCAGCGTCAAAATAATCTGCTGGATTAAATAACTGCCCTACAATAAACGGTCTCTCATTATAGGGAATATCTGCACGAACATATTCATCATAAATTGATTCGATACTTCCCGTCATATCAATATCATCCACTATCGAAGAACCACCAAGTTTACGCAAATAATATTTGTTTTGTCGGGATTTGCGTTGTTTACTGCTTACTGCAATACCCACTTCAAGATAATCTTCAGGTGAAAAGATTTCATAGTTTAATTTATTAGTAACATAAAAAGCTGAAACCTCATCATCGGATTGAAGATTGTTGGCAATATTATTGGATATTCTATTATCCAAATACGGCACCCCTTCATTTCGATAGACATACTGATAATTATTCGGTTGATAGAGCTTAGAAGCAGCCTCCTCAATACCAAATGTCAAAGTCGATGGATGGTCATATAAAAGATAATCAAATGTCCCGTTGATCTGATTGACATCAAGTGTACGCTCTTCCCAATCCAAATAGTATCTGGTCATATTTTCATCATTTGATCCCATGATCCCACTGGCTATCCTAGTAGAATCATCCGCATTATGCGAATAAAGTTTAGTGTATTGAAGCTTCAACACATCATCATAGTTATATCCAAGATTGAATAAGGCAGCATGCTTATATTTACTTGTGGTATTGCGCAACGTACCATACTGTTGTGGCTCTATTTCGAGTTCACCCGTAGCTTGGTCATATTCATACCGTGCATACGACTCTTCTCTAAATTTATGATCCTGCTCATATCCATAGTTTCCAAAAAAACTGATTTTGTTCTTATCATCAAGCTGTAGTTTGTAGGCCCCTTCAATAAAACCCTTAAACCCATAAGGAAGTTTAGTTTGAGTAACATCATAATTTCTTGTGAGAGAATTTTGGGTAAATTTTGACAACTCATCTTGCGTAAAATAGGATGTAGTAAAGGCTTTCATACGCTCTCCTACCACAACCTGAGAATTATTTAAAATCTCTGCCGGTATTGCTCGGTATCCATCATCAAACCCTTTCCAGTCCGATCCTCCACCTTGATATCCATCAACACTTTTCCCCGTATTTGAATTGCCTTTAGTCTCCATTGAGACTCTAAGATAGTTGTCGTTCGCATCATGTTTAGTACGTATATCGATATATCCACCACCAAAACTGGCTGGAACATCAGGTGTACCACTTTTTTGTACCTTCATTGATTCAATAACACCTGATGAAAAGATGTCCAACGGAACAACACGCTTAGTAGGATCCGGTGATGGAATAGGCATGGAGTTCATCTCGATATTCGAATAACGATCCCCAAGACCACGTACATAAATACTTTTTCCACCTATAAGAGTGACTCCCGTTACACGTTTTAGTGCCGCAGCAGCGTCGCTATCTCCCTTTTTCGACATTTCTTCAGAACTTAAGATGTTCGAAATAGATTGACTCTCTTTTTCTTCCAGCATAACACTGCTGATAGATCCGCCGACTTTAGGGGCCAATACCACAAATTCTTCAAGTTCAACACTAGCAGGTGTTAATAAAACATTTTGATCTTTTACAACACCTTTTGCTACAACAAGATTATTCAATGTTTTTGAACTATACTCAGAGTGCACTACCGATATAGAAATATTTTGTTCCGCAGGAATCGACAAAGAAAAATGGCCATTCGTATCACTTCGCACATCAATAGATGTCCCTTTGACAAATAGGCGAGCATTAGCAATAGGATGACGCTTATCATCACTCAATACTACCCCTTTTAGTATTCCCATCTTCGTTGTATCTATTTTTTTAATTCCGCTCTCTTTATTATCATCCGGTGTTTCAAGTAATAGACTTGGTTCCTTTTCATTTTCAAATGAGACAATCAATTGGGTATTTTTTCCCTCTTTTATCTCCACTTGTTTTTTCGAGTAGCCTAGATTGCTTCCTTGTTTATTTTTTGCAAACACCTCAACTTGATGCTTACCCAAAGAGAGCTCTATTCTTAAACTACCATCCTTATCGGTATAGTAGCTGTTCTGTCTATCAAGTCGTACCTCATTGTTCGCCAATGCGGTTCCTTGATTAAATATATAAAGGCTAAAAGTTCCAACAGCATCACCAAACAGGGGCGATACTACCCCTAAAACGATAAAAATAGCACCGAACAATCGTTTCATCAGACACACTCCCTTGGATTAACTTTACATTTTTCAATATTCTTTCGGATAATTGTCGCTTTTTGAAACAGATCATTATCGTTTATCAACTGCAGGTATATCTCTGCATTTTCATAATCTCCAACCATATAATATGAATAGGCTAGTACATAGATCATATTTTCATCATCATGCATCCCATTTCTCATCATCGCGTCTTTTAGACCGGTAATTTGCTCAAACTCACCTCTCTCTAAATGCATCGCAATTTTTTGTTTAATGTTGTCTTTTTGATCTACTACATGTAAATTAAGATATAAAGCATGCGAATAATCTTTGACTTGGCGAAAAGCCTCAACAGAGTCTTTAAGATATTTTTGATCTATATTGGCAGTGTTCTCCAAGATCGTTGCACCAGTGTGAGGCATCTCTTTTTTAAGATACACATTGGTCAACATAAGTCCAAATGTTGGATTGGATGGAAAAATCATTTTCCCCTCTTCAAGAATCATTATCGCATCTTCTGTTTGTTTGGCCTGTATTAACATTTGTGCAAGATAAAGATAATCATCTTCTTTTTTTCCTGCTTTATCAATGTAAACCTTGGCTGTTTCTACTGCTGCCTTATATAGCTTGAGTTCAGACAAATAAAAATACTTTTGTTTAAGCAATTGAACATCAGAGAATTTTTTATAACCGTAATTGAGCGCTTCCATCGCATTAGAATGCTCACCAACTTTCCAATAACAATCTGCCCTAAAAGCAAATAATCCAGACTTATTTCGTCCATTTTCACCAGACAAATCGAGCGCTTCAACGCTTTTTTTATACTCTTTTAATTTGTAATAAGATTGTGAAATATAGGCATATAGACGTTCAATTTTTATTTCTTTATTACGTTCAAACTCAGGATCAATTTTGATCTCTTGCACTACCTTTGATTTGCTGCCGATTTTAAAAAGGTACTTACGCTTTTTATCTTGAGCTTCTTTAGGGGAAAAATACACCAATTTTTTGGTTTCATCAATCGCTTTAATAAAATTTTCTACGGCTTGTTCATGCAGGTTTGTTTTAGATGCCAACGTCCCTTTTATTGTATAAAATTTAGCACGATCCAACTCTGAAGAATTGATATCGACTAGGTCCAATTCCGATTTAGCAGCATCATATTTTCCATCATAAACCATTGCTATCGCAATAGCCATATGATCAACTTCACCTGTTTTGGTATTTTCATCTGCACTATTTGCACACACCATTAGCATCAATACCAGTAGAATTTTTTTTATCACAATACAGTCCTAATTAAATTTGATCTTTTGTTTTGCCCACAACTTAACCGGTTTTCCTTTATTTTTACCAGGTGTAAATTTCCAATCTTTTACCCCTCTGGTTGCTGCTTCATCAAATACGCCTGACGGCTGAGACTCCAGTACTTTAACCATCTCAACATTACCATCAGTATTGATTAAAAGATTGACTACAACATACCCGTGCAGACCCTCTTTAGCAGCATTGCTTGGATATTCCATCTCGGTACGCGTAACCACTTTAGGTGGAGTATCAGCATTTCCCTCACTCTCATCTCCAGCTTGTTCCAGCAGTGATGCCGCATCTTGCATAAAGCCTCCAAAAGATAGTTCTGGAATATTCATCGCAATTCCCCCAAGCATAGAGCCAATATTTGGAAGTGCATTATTGTTCGCTTGAGCCTGTTTTTGTTCAGGCTTAGGCTCAGGTTTAGCCTGAGCTTGTTGTATTTGACTCTGTCGTTTTACATCCAAGATCCTGCTTTTAGTTACTATCACTTCTTCTTTTTTATCTACTGGGCGATTAAGTACCACGATCAATAAAACCATCACCAACGAGCCAATTAATCCAATAAAAACAGGAAAAATTGATTTCGTTTTTTTATTGTTGTAAATCATTCTTTACCCTATCTCTTTGGTCGTCGAAACAGCAACTTCTTTTGCACCGCTCATACGACACTCATCCACTACATCGATCAGCGAGTTGACTGGTATATTGGAATCTGAAACCACTAAAACCGATTTCTCTGTGGAAGAACGAAGCATGTCTCGTAATTTGGATTGCAAAGCCCACACTTTTATAGGTTGATTGTCCACATACACTTCATTGGCACTGTCAATATAAACACGTATAGTTTTAGCGTCTGATGCTGAAGCTGAAGCCGCTGCAGGACGGTTGAGATCCACTTTCATGTCTTTGACAAACGTCGTCGTAACCATGAAAAAGATAAGCAAGATAAAAACCATATCAATTAACGGTGACAGATCCAACGAATCCACGTGATGATTTTTTTGTCGCAGTCTCATGAATTATCCTTTGTGCATATAATGTCTTTTATTTGTTCAAATTCCAAAGAGTACATTTCCTCTTTTTTATCCAATATTTTTCCTAAAATAATGCCTGGAACCGCCACAACCAATCCCAGCTCAGTTGTGAAAAGCGCTTTGGATATCCCGCTGGAGATACTCGCCCCCTGTCCAAACAATCCACTGCTTGATTGAAGCGCATCAAACGTCTCGATCATCCCACTAACGGTTCCAAGCAACCCAATCAATGGTGCCAAAACAACAATTGTTTTAATCAAAATCGAATATTCTCGTATTCCGCGTACATACGGAAACATCGCATCCTCAATGTGACGACGAGGTAATAAGTTCAGATTTTTTACCTCTTCATAGGTATTCAAGGAGTCAATTACAACGCAATCAACTATTCCCTTAATCTCTTCTTCCTCTTTTTTAGTTTCATACTTTTCTATCAAGTAACGTACATTTCCTTGTCTCCCCCGCCGTAAAACTAGGAAACGGTGTCCAATCGCATACCATAAAATAAAATTGAGTACAAAAAGGGGCCACATAATCGCCCCCCCGCCGTTGTTCATAAACGTAACAAAAAACGTTAAGCTCTGAAAAATAGGCTCCATTATTTTGCCTGATTTTTCTCATAAAGATTAATTACATGCAGTGCACCGTGTTCCATGGCATCTTTAATGTTATTTGCCCATCCGCTGAGCAGGTTTCCAAACAATAGCAACGGTATTGCCACTATTAGCCCCAATTCAGTCGTTACTAACGCTTCAGAAATACCACCGGATAAAAGCTTTGGATCGCTTGTTCCATGCTCAGTGATGCTATCAAATGTAGCAATCATCCCCGTAACCGTACCAAGTAATCCTAACAATGGTCCAACAGATGCAAGTACTAAAATAAATCCACCGAAGCGATCCAGTGGAGCACTTTCACTTAAAATACTCTCCATAACAATGTCTTCGACATGTTCGCGATCTCTACCAACATTTCGTAGTGCTGATTTAATTACACGAGCAGCTGAACCTTTGTAAGAAGCAATCGCTTCAAGAGCTTTTTGTGCATTTTCATTTTCTAGTTTTTCATAAACAATCTGGGTAATTTTTTTATCATCAGAACCTGCACGGTAAAGAAATAGCGCTCGTAATATGACTAAAAACAACCCTAAAAATCCAAGTGCGACAATGGAATACCCAATTGGACCACCCGCTTTTAATACATCACTTAATGTTTTTTCTTTTTCAAATTCAACTTCTTTATCTAATGTTTCATAAATAAATATATTCAATTCTTCCGGCATTTTGCCATCGGCTAACATTTTTGCTTCGCTTTGTGGTCCTTGTTTATTCCAAAGCTTATATGTCCCATTCCCCGCCGGAGCAAGCGTTCCTGCTCCTTGTGCCGAAATACCATATGCGGCTACATTCCCGACACGAACAATCTCGCCTGAAACGCTGGTGCCGTCTTGAAGAAAAAACTCTCCTTTTGTTTTACGGATCGACGAAAGCTCTTTAAATAATCGTGATGATTCGCTAAAAGCAAGCTCGATTGCGGCCAAATCGGAAATAGACTCATTTTTAATAGGGCTACCATAGTCACTGAGTGCTGTTTTTACCTGTATTGCTACGCTTGAAACGATTTCCTTGTTACCGGTTGCATCGTCAAGTGTTTCTGATGTTTTTTTTACGTCCATTTGCAATGCATCCGTGGATCGTGTTGCTTGAATATACTGTTCTTGAAGTCCGCTGACTTCTTGATTTAGCTTTGCGATTTGTAAATCTTGCTCTTTTTTCTCTTTTTGCAGGCGATTTTGCAATTCAGTTTTTTGTGCTTTCAAAAACGCATACTCTTTTGCATACGCATTGGTAATTTCGTCCGCATGTGCTGATCCAAATCCTAAAGCTGCCGCTAATATGGCTGTTACTAATTTATTCATTTTCCACCCTCCATCATTACCAAGGCATTTGGAAGTTGGAAATACCCTGTTCGAATCTGCAATTTCAACGCATTGAACAATGCAGCAATTTTTTCTTTCTCGTTTTTATCTTGTGTTACCTTATATTTGTAACTGTTACCTTCTTTGACGACATAACCTAAACGATTATCGGCTGTAGCAAAAAACATCATAACTGTCCCAATTTTTCCGATTTCACATAGTACTTTTTTATTATCCAAAACGATCTCTTGCTTGAACACTCCGATCTCTTTGGTCATACGTAGGTTATCGTCAAACCCTGCCCACACCAATGATAGTGCTTTTTCTTGAGTGATCAACTTATCATTAAGCTGTTGTTGTATTTTGTTCACACCAGCAAGGCGCTCTTCTACTTTAAACGGGATTCCATTACGAATATTCTCTTTGAGTAAAGCCATTCCATTTTCTAACAAAGGTGTCAGCTCAATATTTTTCCCAGATGCCATAGCTATATTGGACTTCACCTTGGAAAGCTCCAGTTGAGCTAACTTCTTAGAAGTTGTTTGACGATTGAGCTGTGCTTTATTATCTGAGCTTTGAGAAGAGAGCGATTTCATTTGAGATTTATAGTTCTCTTTGTTTTCATCGATCTTAGAATAAAGCGATTCTACTTCGGAACGCAGTTTCATTACGGATTGAACCATCTCTTCATTACTTTGTACGGCTAACAGGGGAGATGAAAGCATTAAACAACTCAGTGCTAAAGAGACAACACCCTTTTTTTTATTTTCAAACATTTGTACTCCAGAAAGTATTTTGCGAATGTTACATTCAAATTATTACGCTTATGTTACGAAATGTATAACAAGCCATCCCTGACCTGATGAAACCGATAAGCAGTATGCCCTCATCATTACGAGTGATACTCCTAAAAAGTTTGCCTATCAGCAAAGTTCAAAAGACTAATTTCTACTTTGCACATCCATACCAGTCATGGGAACAAGTGCTGAATGAATATACGAATGGATTGGTACAGGAATATTTCCAAAAAGAGAAAGAATTTAAAGAGATAACAGATGAACAGATCGTTACCAATTAAGTATGGGGAAAAAAAGAATGTATATTAAATTTAAAAGATGGTGCGGTCGGGGGGATTTGAACCCCCACACCCGTAAGGCACTACCACCTCAAGGTAGCGTGTCTACCGTTCCACCACGACCGCATAAGAAAGGTGAATCAGCAAAAGCTGATTCTAAAAGAAAGCCGAACTTACGCTACTAAATAAGGGTTAGCGTAAAGAGCGATAAGAGCGATTACCAATGTATAGATAACCTGTGCTTCGATCATAGCTAAAGCGATGAACATAGTAGTCATCAATTTTCCGCCAAGACCTGGGTTACGTGCAGTACCTGCGATAGTTGCAGCAGCAGTGTTACCCATACCAATAGCACCACCAAGTGCAGCCAAACCAAGACCAACACCCGCAGCGATCATTGAGTACGCTTTAAGAGTTTGGTTTGCAACATCACCAGTTGCAGCCGCTACTGCAGGTGCAGCTTCAACAGCAGTTTCAACAACTGCTACAGCGTCTTCAGCACCAAATGCTGCAGCAACAAGTGCAGTCATAAGAAATAGAACTTTTTTCATGAGTAATCTCCGTATTTAAGTCAAAGTCTGTTCGGATAGTTTCCCTACTTATCACTTTGTAGACGGAATTATAATGGGGAGGAGCTAAAAAATTACTTAGCTCTACCTAAGCCTATTTTGTTGCCTTTAAATTCAACGATCTCTACCATCAACTCATCGCCCTCTTTGATCACATCGCTCACACGACCTACATGTCCATCTGAGAGTTTTGAAATATGAATAAGACCGTCAATTCCACCTGGAAGCTCAATAAACGCACCAAAATCAACGATCTTTTTCACTTTTCCCTGTACGATATCGCCTACTTTGTACTCCACTTTTTCTGACGGGGTTAAGCCGCTAGTAATCCCTTCGATGTGATCACGCGCCCCTTTGATACCTTCACGATTTTTGCCGGTGAGTTTGACAGAACCTTTTTTCTTGTCAATATCAATCGCAACATCAAAACGCTCAATAATCTCTCGAATGGTTTTACCCGCTTGCCCGATGATATCACTGATGAAACTCGGATCAACATGAAATAAATCGGTACTTGGCAATGTCCCCTCGTTGAGCTCTATCGTATCTTCCGATGCCATCATGATATCAATGATATGGGCACGTGCCTCTTTGGCTTGATACAACGCTTCTTTTAGGACATCCAGATGAATTCCCCCTAGCTTGATGTCCATTTGCATCGCGGTGATCCCCTCTTTGGAACCTGCCACTTTGAAATCCAAATCCCCATCATGATCCTCAAGACCCATGATGTCGGTCAATATCGCGTGACGATCTCCCTCTTGGACCATACCCATGGCAACACCCGCAATCGGATCACACACATCAATATCTCCTGCACGCAACGCCATATAACCGCCACATACCGTTGCCATTGACGATGAACCGTTCGACTCCAAAATTTCAGACACAAGACGGATGGTTTGACCGTTGCGTACCGTAGCACCTTCAAGAGCACGTTTAGCCAAATTTCCATGACCCAATTCACGACGACGCGGTGCACCGATGGGCGATGCCTCTCCTACACTGAAACCCGGGAAATTGTAATGCACCATAAAGGCTTCGTTTTGCGTACCGCGATCCGTCAGTCCCTCAAACATTTGCGCATCTTTTGGACCGCCAAGCGTTAATATCACCAATGCTTGCGTTTGACCACGCGTAAACAAAGCGGACGCATGTGCACTTGGCAAAACATTGGTTTCAATCGAAATAGGACGCACTTCACGTAAACTTCGTCCATCTGCTCGTACATTGTCCTCTAAAATTTGAGCACGTACCATAGAGCGCTTGACCTGTTCAATCGCTTTTTTGAGTTCATGCTCATCCCATTGCGGCATTTCTGCCATGACCGCTTTACGAATGGTTCTTAGTGCCGTGGAACGTTCTGTTTTTGCCATTTGGCTGATACCGCGTTTCAAATCATCGGTATGATGCTGAACAACATACTCACACATCTCACTATCAATCTCTTTTATCACGCATTGCAATTCAAACGGAGCTTTAGCATACGGTTTAAAAGCATTCTCATACATCGTATTGGCTTCCAAAAGAACGGCTTGCGCTTGCGCTAGTACTTCAATGAGTTCATCTTCACCCATCGCATTGGATTGACGCATAGTAACCGTTTGAGATACCATTAACGGATCCACAAAAGGATCAGCAAGACCTAGTTCAATCACTTGGGCTTCGTCACTTCCAAGCGCTTGCATCTCAATCATCAGCATATCGTCTTTGCTGCCTGCAAGATACAAATCAAAAGTACTTCGCTCTAAATCGCTGTGTTTTGGATTAAACACTATCTCGCCATCAATTTTTGCAACACGCACGCCCGTCACCGAATTGAAAATATCAATATCTGAAAGATACAAAGCAGCCGATGCAGCATTAAGTCCTAAGATTTGCAAATCGGCATCCGTATCAGCGCTCAATACCAAAACAGAAATTTGTATCGGATTAGCAAAGCCCTTTGGAAATAAAGGACGTAATGAACGGTCAATAATACGTGAGGTTAATGCTTCAAAATCACTGGGTTTCGTCTCCCGTTTGATAAAACCACCAGGGAATTTACCTGCTGCATAGCTTTTCTCGATGTACTGTACCGTCAAGGGTAAAAAGTCTTCATCCACAAAATGGGTCTCATCAATGACAACCGTTGCTAAAATAACGGTATTACCCGATTTGAGCCATACGGCACCGTTGGCTTGTGCCGCTACTTGATTGAGTGCATAAGACTCTTGCTTATTTTTTAATGCTAATTCGATATCGTATTTCATTGTTTCTCCATTAATTTTCACACCCTTTTATCGTGTCATCGATGCGGCACCAAAAGTGTATTTTAAGTCATTGTCGATAAAACGCAGTCCCAGCCCTAAGAAAATATTTTGTGCCCCAGGGTTCATAAAGTTATCCCATCCGCCGTACAGCTCAAGATGTTTTAACATCTGATAGCGCACTTGTGCTTTCATGTGAACTCGATCACCTCTAACATCATTAACCGCATTAAAATCAAACATTTCACCACTGAACTTAAGTCGATCATGATTCATGAAATAATCAAAACCGACCCCTCCTGTTGATTCAATCGCTCCAAAACGTAATAACAAGTTGTCAAAGCGTTTTCCGTATTGAAGCGAGTAAAAAGTTGAACCCTTAACATGTTTACCTGGAGTGCCGTATTTTGAATAGTCATCCGTACTCACAAGATCAAACATATAGTACGTTGTCGGATTCGGGAGGTAATTAATCCCTAAATACACTTTTCCGAATTGATCTCGCATCATATAATCGGTGTGCATTGCCACTTGCAGTTCACTGGTTGTAAAACTGGAAAGCATCGTATCCACTTTGCCAAATGCCTCTTCGCCGCTTTTGAAAAAGGATTCGGCTGAAGTAATTGTCCCTTTGAGTCCGGCACGATTTTCGGCTAATATCGCACTTACATTATCTTCAATAGTTACAAATTTATCGACTGCTTCAGGGAGATTATGTTCCAAAGAGCCACTGATATTATCCAAACGGGTTGTTAACGAATTGACACGATTCATAATTTCAGGCAAATCTTTGTTAACCGTATTGGCTGTTTGAGTGAATCCCGCACTCATGTCTCTAAAATTGGCAATCGCAGCATGAAGATTATCGCGATTGTCACCAATCACCCCGTTTAAGTTGACTCCCACATCACGAAACGCAACTATGGCTTCTTGTATCGCTTTGCGGTGTTCATCGTCCAAGGTTTCTCTAAAATCGTGCAGTAACAATTCCATCTCTTTGGCAGCAGCATTGACCGAATCACTGGTTTGATCAAAGGATGCGTATCGTTTGGATTGAACAAGCACATCCCCTTTTTTCAACATACTGCTCGCATCGCCTACCACAATGTTTAAAACTTTTGATCCTAAAAGCGATTCTTGCACTACAATAACAGCAGAGTCATCGGGTATCTTAACATCGTCGTTGATCAAAAGACTAAGACGAACACGCTTTCCTTCTATCGTGATCTCTTGAACCTCCCCAATTTTAACACCGTTCATCATCACATGTGTATACTTTTGAAGCCCTGAAGCATCATCTACATAAGCTTGTATTGGATAGCCACTTTGTCCCCATTTTCCAAGTGATGTAACCTGTGTTGACAATATGAGCAAAGCCGCCAGCGCCATTATGACAAAAAGACCTATTTTCGCTTCTAATTTCATCTTTCGCCCTTATTGATTATTGGTGATTTTGTAATTAAATTCAGAACCGCCGATCGGTTTTAGAATCAGAGTAAAAAAAACATAAGAGTCATTGATAGCATTCCCAGTATTGGCACCGGTTAATACTGGCCGATTGTTTTGTACAAAACGCAATCCTATGTCCAAACATCTTTGAGAATACAAAAAGCCTATTTCGCTTCGTTTCATAAGATCTTCTCGGTAATCATACGCAATAAGGCCAAAAAAACGATAATGCCGATCATATTGATACGAAGCATCGGCAGACCAATAGCTAGAATAAATATTTACACCATTACGCAGTTCATCTGAATAGTAATGACTGAGTGCTGCCGTTACAACTTTATCATCATACCGTATTGTATTACGCTCTTGAGTGATTCGATTTCGATCGTGATTAAAAGAGGTCACATTGTAATACGAAACGGCTTGCACGATCTGCCATTCCAGTTCATTTGTCAATTCACCGTAATAGTTTCCTGTATCATCATAACGAAAACTTTGGGAAAGACGATCAACCAACGTCTGCTTTCCATTTTCAAAAAGATAGTTATTGATCCCCAGCGAAAGAGAGTCACTTGGGTCTTGAAGAGTGTTATAATCACACCATGGCGTGCTGAGTGTTCCTGGAACGCACTCTTCATTATGATAACGATCGTAATACCCCTCGTAATAGCGACTTCCCGCAAGCGTATAAGCGATTTCAGGAGCTACCACGTGCGTTGTTTCGCCATAGGGTTTAACCAACGTACTGGAAAGTTTAAAAGTATGATCCAATTGAGCATACTGTCCCGATTCATATCTATCGTCACTATCAACAATCAAATCACCACGTTCAACAAATGGATTCATTGCATTGCCATAAAAGCTGATTAAACGACCGCTTAAATTTGCTTTGTAACTCGCATCAAGGGTATTATCAAAGAATCCCGCCTGAAGCGTCACAGGAATATTCATATTTCCTTCAACTGCTCGCTTTCCATTCGGTCTGTAAAAGTTGTTTGCCATTATGTCGGCATTTACAAGAAGATGATCGTCTAAAAAGTTCTTTAAATAGTGATGATAATGCAAGGTAGGCAGTGTTTGAATCTGTTTATCGTTTTTATCAGGCAGATCAAGACGTTGAAAATGTTTGAGATATACCCCTAGATAATCGTCTTCATTGTTGTAATAAGCGTTAACTCGTGAAAGAATTTGGCTCGAGGTAGTGTTTCGCGTTTCATCGATTTGTTGCAAATTGAGGTAATCTACATCGTTCATCCAGCTACCACTAACATAAAGTCCCGATTCGCCATCGAGCTTTAGATCAAACCACTCTCTTAAAAATGCACTGTGCTGATACTTAACATCATAGCCGTAATGTTTCATGTTGGCTAAATTATTTTTAAGAGCATACTCCCCTTGTTCTTTAAAGTATCCAAAGCGTACAGAACCGTGAGATGATGCCGTATCCACAAAACGAAAATCACCATAAAGCCCCGATCCACGCTGGGTACGTATTTGAGGACGAAGCTCTGCATCCCACCAATTATGCGGGGCAATGTAAATGGGCTGCTGATAGAAAAATCCCTGATCTCTTGAAAGTCCAAATTCAGGGACAAGCAAACCGCTTCGGCGTGTTTTATCGGTAGGGTATCCAAAATAAGGGAGATAAAAGAGGGGAACGTTTTCAACATACAAACGGGCATTGTACAGATTCATCCACATTTTATCGGTATTGTAATCGGCACTGCTAAAACGGATTTTCCACAAAGGATCGGTCGAATTACATCCCGATACCATTCCGCTTGCCAAATCTATTTGACTTTCGCAGGCATCGGATTGCTGTGTATTCATCCACAATCCGCTCGTGTGATCAATCATGTAAAAAGGACGTGACATACGGGTATCGGTATCCATGTTCAGTTTTGTATAATCACTGATTGCATGATACTTTCCCTGTCCAAAAACCGTAACGTTTCCTTCGGCTTCAACAATACTCGTATTGCGATCGTATGAAAGGTGCTCGGCAGTTAAGATTTTATCCTGATAGATAATGACAGGGTTTCCGTAAGCGTGTACTACCGATCCGTTCGTATCTGCATTGACACTTAAAAGCTCAACACGGTCATCAGCCAACAAAGCACTACATGCAACAATGCTTGTAAGAACCAATTTACGCATCTACAACCATTGTTTTAGCCGTAAAATCATGCCAGCTTCGTCGATACGGATCCAAAAGAGCCCATACAAATCCAAGATACAATAATGCTTCACTTACAATGCGAAAGACTGCTCGATTAAAGGCTGAAAAAAAGCTTGGATTGGATAATGTTTTTACTTCGATAACACGAATTTTCATTGCGATTTTTCCCAAAGTTGCACCGTACTGCATCGTGAAAAAAGTTTGATACACAATTTTAATCGCCATAAATTCAAGTAAAAAATGATTTGTTAGACCAATAATAGCTTCTGTCGTTTTTGCCGCTGTGATACTGTCCCACAAAACAATAAAAAGCAGAATAGAAATTAGTATTTCATCTATTGCGAAAGCTGCCGAACGTGCCCTTAGCGATGCAATTGTTAGATGTTCACGATCCAATACGTCATCGAGCTGTTCATTCATTAGCGAAGGGCTTGATAGGCAATATCGGTACGCAGTTTTTTACCGGCAAAATGGACTTGACCACAGAGCATATAGGCACGATCACGTGCACTTTTGATACTGTCACCTACACCGACACATACGAGAACACGTCCACCATTGGCATAAAGTTTGCCATCTTCCGTACTCACTCCCGCATAGGCTATGTGAGTATTTTGTGCAATCTCGTCATGATGAATTTCATCCACCACAATCTCAGCAGGTACCGAATTGTCATAAGGATAATTTTTGCTCGCCATCACAACGCCCACTGCGTATTTATCATGAAATTCAATATTGAGCGTGTCGAGCTGTTTGGTTGCCGCTTTGTAAAACAGTTCGCTTGCCGGTGTTTTAAGCAGCGGCATCAAAATCTCACACTCAGGGTCTCCAAAACGGACGTTGAATTCCAATGTAATGGGCTCACCGTTCACGACCATGATTCCAATAAAGAGAACCCCTTCAAACGGTGCTCCCTCCTCTTGCATCCCTTTAAGCGTTGGACGTACAACACGCTCTTTAACTTTTTCATAGATCAGATCATCCACAAGAGGGGTGGGGGCATAGGCTCCCATACCGCCCGTATTAGGTCCTTCATCACCGTCTAAAAGACGTTTGTGATCTTGTGCCGCAGGCAGTAAGATAAAGTCTTTTCCATCACATAAGGCGAACATGGAGAGCTCATAACCGTCCAAGAACTCTTCGACAACGACGCGTTTTCCAGCATCCCCAAACGATTTTCCGCTGAGCATTTCAGATACCGCTATTTTTGCTTCATCGTAAGTTTGTGCAATAATGACCCCTTTACCCGCACACAATCCATCGGCTTTTACTACGATCGGAAGAGGTAAACTGTCAATAAATTTAAAGGCTTTTTCAATGTGACCTGTTTCAATATAACGTGCAGTTGGGATGCCGTATTTGGCCAAAAAGTTTTTCATGTACACTTTTGAACCCTCTAGCTGTGCTGCCGCTTTACTAGGACCAAAAATAACGAGTCCTTTTGCTTTAAACACATCGACGATTCCCTCGCTCAACGGACCCTCAGGGCCGACAATCGTTAAATCAATCGCGTTATCAAGAGCGAATTGCGCGAGCTCATTGAAATCACTCAAAGCAACATTTTCTCCGAGCATTGGGGTTGCGCCGTTACCGGGAGCAAAATAGACTTTTTCAACCGCACTGTCTTGCGTCAACACTCTTCCAATTGAAAACTCACGTCCACCACTACCGATTATCATTACACGCATGCGCACCCCGTTTGAATAAAAATAATACCCTTTTAAAATACCAAAAAATTGACATTTTAAAAAGGTAAAGGCCCAGGCGGGCGTTTTCGCAGTAGCTTTGGTTCTCAAAGCGTAATTAAGCAGATCGAGCACCCATCCGGCGGCAATCTCTCGCACTTTCGCGCTCAAACGAGACCACCGACACACCAAGGTGACTACCGATACCACTAAGTGTATATGTAGAACCCTCAAATGCGATTACTCGCTGCGCCCAGGTAAAGATAATTATAACCTCAAAAAGCTTAATAGGAATAATAAAATTTTACCCAGCTGCTATTTCACGCGCTTTTTCAATACAGGAAATGACACTGGTTTGCGCGCTAATCGTTGATTTTATCTCTGGGGGCAAAGCATTTTGAGTGGTTGTACCAATAACGACGACATCGTGTGTCGGCAAAATATCGGCTCTCTTACAAAAACATTCTATACTGGAGGGCGATGTAAAAATGAGCACACCGTTTTTTGCAATCTCTATTTTATGCATATCTTTATTGCACCTCGTTTCGTAAATAATCACTTCATCTACCGTTATTCCCAATTGTCGTGCACGTGAAGGCCAAGATGAGGCAATCATTTTGGGTCGTAGATAGAGCCATTTTCCTTCGTGAGGCGATAGTGTTTCCACAATACTCATCCCATATCCATCGGCTATTTTTATATGACATGCCCCTAGCTTTTTAACCGTTGCAGCAGTTGCATCACCAACACAGATCACCTGAAGTTTATCCCAATTTGGCGAATAATGTTTAAGGGCTTGGGCAGCTTGTTTGGACGTGATAATTATCCCCTCATAAAGGCTAAAATCAATCTCAGGAGTAAAAAAATGGATGGAAAGAATGGGGACATGAACAACGTCCATCGTATCAGGTGATGGAGTTTTAGAGATCAGATAAATGGGGCGCAAAAAGCGACCTTCCTATTCCCACTCGATCGTTGCGGGAGGCTTGGAACTGATGTCGTACACAACACGGTTGATACCGTCTACTTCGTTGATAATACGACGGCTGATGCGCTCTAGCAATGTGTGAGGCAAATGGGCAAACGTTGCGGTCATACCATCAACGGCTTCAACAACACGAACACACACGGTATTGTCATACGTACGGTTATCACCCATAACTCCGACCGATTTAACATTAAGAAGCACGGCAAATGCTTGCCATGTTTTTGCGTAATAGCCGCTGGCTTTGAGTTCATCGAGCAAAATGGCATCGGCTTCACGCAGAATGTACAAATCAGGTTTGTTCACTTCACCCATGATACGAATCCCTAAACCCGGTCCCGGGAAAGGGTGGCGATTGACCAGATAATCAGGAAGACCCAGCTCAAGACCCAGTTTTCGAACTTCGTCTTTAAACAAATCCCGCAACGGTTCAATCAGTTCAAAATCCATCCAATCAGGCAATCCGCCTACATTGTGATGGCTTTTGATGGTGACTGAAGGCCCGTTAACGGATACCGATTCGATAACGTCCGGATAGAGTGTCCCCTGCGCCAAAAATTTGATACCGTCATGCTTTTTAGCTTCTTGTTCAAACACTTCGATGAACGTATGCCCAATGATCTTACGTTTTTCCTCAGGATCGGTCACACCCGCAAGTTTACCTAGGAAATTTTCCGCAGCATCCGCAACCACAAGAGGTACTTGAAGATGAACTTTAAAAATATTTTCGACCGATTCGCGCTCACCTTTGCGTAAAAGCCCGTTATCAACAAATACCGGAATCAGCTGCTTTCCGATTGCTTCATACAGCAATGCCGCAACTACCGACGAATCAACGCCGCCGCTAAGGGCACAAAGAACTTTGCCCTCCCCTACTTGCGCACGGATTTTAACAATCTGTTCTTTGAGAAAATGTCCCATATCCCATTTTTCCGTGATGCCGCAAATCTTACGGGCGAAATTGCGCAGCATCAAATACCCCTCTTCGGAGTGATTAACCTCAGGATGGTACTGCATTGCATAAATACGGCGTGTTTCATCGGCGATTGCTGCATACGGAGAGTTCGCAGAAGTTGCAATAGGAGCAAATCCCGCAGGCAGAACATCGACTTTATCGGAATGGCTCATCCACACAATACGCTCATCTTCACAATTATCAAAGAGGGGAGACTTTTTCGTTTGATCGATCGTCAACTCCGCTTTGCCGTACTCATGATGATCACTGCGAATGACTGATCCGCCGAAATCTGCGGCAATGCGTTGCATACCATAACAAATACCCAAAACAGGAATACCCATTGTATAAACACCCTGATCCACTTCATACGCATCTTTATTATAAACCGATGAAGGACCGCCGCTTAAAATAATCCCTTTTGGATTTTTTGCAGCTATTGCCGCCAACTTAGTGTGGTATGGCAATACTTCACAGTAAATTTTTTCTTCGCGTAAACGGCGTGCAATCAACTGAGTGTACTGAGAGCCGAAATCAAGGACGATAATACTGACTTCTTTCACGGGTAAGCCTTTGGATGAAGATATTTTGAAGAGGGATGAAAATCCTTTATATTGATGAAATCATACCTCATCGTAGTTTAATTTTGGATATAGCTTTTCTTGACTGGATTTATAAAACCATTTTAGCTACCACATGGCTTGAAATCTCATTCTCAATAATAATATTGGTTATTCCAAGCTCTGAAATAAGATTCTTTTCATCTTGGCTGTGAATTTTTACGATGATTTTAGAACTCTCAACAAACTCCTGTACGCATTGGCATACATGATACAGTTTTTTAGGATTATCAATCGCTACTATAATGTATTTTGCCGATGTTATATTCGCTTTTCTAAGTATCTCTTTTTTTAATGCATTTCCAAAGATAACAGGTTCTCCCATTTGTTCTATTGCACGAAAAGTATTCACATTATTTTCAATCGCCAAATAAAACTCACCTTTTCCTTTGAGTATTTTCGCAACATTTTGGCCAAATTCGCCAAATCCTAGAATGACGATGTGGTTTTTTAAAACATCCGCACTAAATTTTTCTTCAAAATCTTTTTCGGTTTTAAAAAAAAGATCGGTTAAGAACGTCAAATGTTTCAAAATAAAAGGGGTCAAAATCATCGACAGAACAATCGTCACAATCATAATTTGTCCATAAGACTTTTCCATAAGACCATTGGTTCTGGCAAGTTCTAAAATAGCCAATGAAAATTCACCGATTTGTACCAAACTCAATGCTGTTTTCAAGCTGACTCGTTTGCCTTCATTGATCTTTAGTAAGCCAAATATGATGACAAATTTTAATATCATAACCCCCACAAGAAGCAGAAGAATCGTATCCATATTAGCAACGATGACCGACACATCAATTTGCATACCTACAGTGATAAAAAAGATACCCAGCAACAAATCCCTAAACGGTATCAGATCCGCTTCGGCTTGATATTTGTACCTTGTTTCCGCAATCAACATTCCTGCAATAAACGCACCCAAAGAATACGAAAACCCTAAAACATTTGCCAAATACGAAGCCCCAATGGCTAAAAACAAAATGGTTCCGACAAATAATTCATCCGAATTAGTCTTGAGAATTTGAGTAAAAAACGGCTCCAATAAATATTTTCCACTCACCCACAAAAGTGTTAATAAAACAATAGCACTCCCTAGCATCTCCAACAGTACATGAGAAATATTGCTCTCACTGGTGCTCATGAAACCGATAACCAACAAAATAGGAATGACAGCAATGTCTTGCATGATCAAAATTCCTAGTGAGCGTTGGCCATGTCTTCGATTAATTTCACCGCTCTCATTAAGTGTTTTGAGGACAATGGCCGTAGAAGAAAGCGCCACAACAAGAGAAATAATAAAAGCACTGTTTTGTTCAATATCCAATACGTAATAGGCAAATACATAGACAACTGATACCGTAAGTAGAATTTGCAATGTCCCGGTTATGAACACCTCTTTTTTCATTCTCTTCAGATGTTCCAGAGAAAATTCCAATCCGATCGTAAACATCAAAAAAACAATCCCAAACTCGGCAACTTCTTTTAGCTCATGATTATGAACGGCTTGATGCAGATCAAATCCATAGGTAATAGCTGTACCCGTTAAAATATAACCTATAATGGTTGGGAGTTGAAATTTTTTAATCATCACATTAATAGCGAGAGATAAAAAAAGTGCTGATACAATAATCGCCAACATGACACTTCCTAAGAATTACGTATTTTATGGTAATTATACCCGATAAGTGCCCCATCTTTTAGCGAACAAGAGCACCCATTCGTTTAATATCTTCCGCTATAATTTTTATAATCCAATAAAATCATTTTGCAAAACAGGAGAGGCTTTGAATACCCCATTATCCGATCAATCAACAACCCCTATATCTGCACTTTCACGTCAACTTGAAAGTTTTTTACATTTGGAAGCGGCAAGCGGATTTGTTTTACTTCTATTTGCCCTCATCGCTCTCGTATGGGCCAATTCCCCATTTAGCTCAAGCTATTTTGAGATGCTTCATCTCACTTTGAGTGTGTCTATCGGCGCTTTTGGATTTGAGACAACACTGTTGCATATTGTCAATGACGCTATCATGTGTATTTTCTTTTTTATTATCGGTCTTGAACTCAAACGAGAATTTGTCGAGGGTGAACTTCGTAATCCCAAAGAAGCGACTTTACCGATTGTTGCAGCCATTGGCGGAATGGTTATTCCTGCCCTTCTTTTTTTACTGGCAAGCGACGATGCATCGCGTAACGGATGGGCAATCCCAGCAGCCACCGATATCGCTTTTGCGGTAGGTATCATGGCGCTTCTTTCCGATCGAATCCCTGTCAAGCTCAAAGTCTTTTTGCTCACCTTGGCCGTAGCGGATGATATTGGTGCCATTGTCATTATTGCCCTGTTTTATTCTCATGGATTCGATCCGATTGCTCTCTTTTTTGCCATTGCCATGTTGACAATCATGGTAGTACTGTATCGAATAGGGGTGCGTCATCTTTTGGTATTTTTTATGGTTGCTGCTTTAAGCTGGTCTTTTCTTCTGGCGTCTGGAATTCACTCTACGCTTCTTGGAGTTCTTTTGGGACTTATGGCTCCCAGCACCCCCGATTTATCTAAAAAAGAACTTTTCACATGGGTCCAACAGCTCAAAGAAAAAATCAACGAATTGATCGACAGCAGCGATGCTCAGATAAAAACAAAAACTCTGCATGCAATTTCCGAAACCAGCTATGCCTCCATGTCCATGCTTCAAAAACTGGAACTTTATTTTCATCCATGGAATATTTTTTACGTTTTACCCTTATTTGCCTTGTTCAATGCAGGGTTTATTTTTGATCTTTCCGCTTTTTCATCACCCGCATCAATAGGGATTATGTTGGGACTTATCATCGGAAAACCTTTGGGAATTATTGCCTTTAGTTATCTGGCCCATTGGCTGGGAATCGTTAAAATTGAGTTTACGTTTGCACAAGTAGCAGGAGTAGGTTTACTCGCCGGTATCGGATTTACGATGTCCATTTTTATCTCTGTTTTGGCCTTTGAGGATCCGATGCTCAAAGAGAGTGCCAAAGGAGCTATTTTTGTCGCTTCTGTGATATCAGGAATTGCTGGCTACAGCGTTTTACGTTACTTTACGGGTAAACAAGAAGCACAGGCCAATGCAGATCGATAACTCATTCACTCTTTTTGGATATGATTCTTCTAATAACACAGCTAAAGGTCCTCAATGATGGAAAACGTTTTTCTCGAATTTAGTTTACTCTTAGGAATATCGGCACTCGTCGGCTTTTTAGGTTTGCAGCTTCGCCAGCCGCTCATTGTTTCGTTTATTGCTGTTGGAATCATCGTCGGCCCCTCTGTTTTAGACATTGTTAACAGCGGGGATAAGCTCGATCTTCTGGCTCATATCGGAATCGCAATATTGTTGTTTGTCGTAGGACTTAAGCTTGACATCCATATTATCAAAAATATGGGGCTCGTCGCTTTGGCTACGGGAATGGGACAGGTTGTTTTTACATCCGTTTTTGGTTTCTTTATTTCGCTTGCTCTTGGATTTGATATTATCCCATCCGTCTACATCGCCGTGGCACTGACATTCTCAAGCACCATTATTATTGTCAAGCTTCTTTCCGATAAACGAGAGCTCGATACCCTGCACGGCAAAATCGCTATTGGATTTTTGATTGTACAAGACATTGCTGTAATTTTAGCGATGATTGTTCTCGCCGCTATGGGAGGGCAAAATGGCAGTGACCTGACCTTGGGAACACAAATTTTAGAAATAGTAGGCAAAGGAATCGCAATGCTCATCGGCGTTGCGATTTTAATGAAATACGTAGTGCCTCCTTTGCTTCAATGGATTGCCAAATCACCGGAAATGCTCATACTATTTGCCATAGCATGGGCTGTTTTAGGTGCTTCGGTCGGAAAATGGCTGGGATTCAGTCAAGAAGTCGGGGCATTTTTAGCCGGTATTACCATCGCCTCGACCCCGTTTCGAGACATGGTCGCTGCGCGTCTTGTCGGATTACGGGATTTTTTGCTCCTCTTTTTCTTCATCAATTTAGGAGCAAGCCTTGAGCTGGGGTTACTAGGAGGACAAATCGTTCCCGCCCTTATTTTTTCACTCTTTATCCTCGTGGGCAATCCGTTAATTGTCATGGTTATCATGGGCTACATGGGATATCGCAAAAGAACCAGTTTGCTTGCAGGATTTACCGTTGCTCAAATCAGTGAATTTTCACTGATTTTTGTCGCATTGGGTTACACTTTAGGTCATCTTTCCCATGAAGAGGTGGGACTTGTTACATTGGTCGGATTAATCACCATCTCTGCATCCACCTATATGATTTTATATTCTCACCGTATCTATGACATTCTTTCTCCTTATCTAAACCTTTTCGAACGCACCATTCCCTATCGTGAAATTGCTTTAGGCGACACTCCCGATGCCCTGCATCCAGATACAATTATCTTTGGTTTAGGAAGATTTGGAATGTTAATCGCCAATGGGCTACACAAAAAAGGAAAAAATGTCGTTGGTATCGATTTTAATCCGGATTTGATTCACCCATCCACAACTTACCCTTTTCATGTGCAATACGGCGACATTGAAAACCCGGATTTTATTTCTCACCTCAATTTTGAACACATCAAGTGGATTGTTTGTACCGTGCGGGATTTAAACCTCTCCCTTCTGATAATAAAAACACTCAAGGAGGCAGGATACGGAGGAAAAGTTGCCGTATCCTGCCATTGTGAAGGCGAATATGAAGATCTTCAACGTTATGGAGCCGATGAAATATTAATCCCCTACCGTGACGCGGCCAACGAAGCGGTTGACAAACTTACCCAAGGATAAACCATGAAACACCCAACATTTTTAGTCGCAACCGATTTTTCCAAAACCGGTATGACAGTAGTACGTAAAGCCCTCGAGATAGCCCAATCGCATCAGGCTGATTTGCATATTGTTCACATTATAGATGCCCCATGGTACACAGTTAGGCAAGAAACTGAAGCCATTCGTGAGCACAGCTGGAAGGCTTTGTCAAACACTTTTTCAACCCTTCAAAAAAATAACTTTCATTGTCTTGGGGGCAATATTGTCAGCAAAATTTTTGAAACGGCAGAACGCATCGGCGCTACGCTCCTTATCATTGGAAGCAGCGGTGAAAATTATCTATTCAAAGATTTTTTAGTAGGCTCAACCACAAAAAATATCATCCGAAATACTACTCTTCCAATATTGGTAATCAAAAACAATGAACCCTTGAATCCGCAGAGGATTTTAATCCCTACCGATCTTTCCGAGAATTCAAAAATGACCATCCATAACACAGCTGAGCTATTTCCTGAAGCAAAAATTTTGATGCTCAGTTTTTTTGATGTTCCTTTTGAAGGGCGATTGAGTTTTTATGGATTTAATGGTTCAGATATCATGAACTATCAAATGCAAATTCGTAAAAATCATGAAATTTCTACCCAAGCTTTTAGTTCTACTCTTGCTCTTAATGAAGAAAAAGCACAAATGATTACTCAAAAAGGGCCACTAAGTCCTCAACTCTTTTTAGAAGTATCAAACTCTCTGGAAATCAATATGGTAAGTATTCATACCAGCGGAGATTTTAGCTTTTTTGCACTGGACCTTTTGGAAGAATCACATCATGACGTCTTGATATTTAAATTTTGAGGATAATCACCAAATGGAAATCATAACAACACCCTGGGCAAAAACAATCGACCATCTTTACGACCGTTTAAAAACGTCTCGTGAGGGCTTGGATGCCAACGAAGCCGACCGGCGCCTTGAAAAATTCGGTCCAAATTCTCTTACATCTGAAGAACGTTCCAAGCTCTCAATCTTTGTGGGGCAGTTTATAAGTCCTATTGTATTCATTTTGATTGTTGCGGCCCTCATCAGTTTATCGATGGGTCACACCAAAGACGCCATTATTATTGCCGCCATTTTGATCATCAACTCTTTATTGGGCTTTTATCAAGAACTCAAAGCCGAAACCTCTATCCGGGCATTGCAACGTTTAACCGAAAATCATGTTCGAGTTTTGCGTAATGGCATCCAGACAACTTTACCATCTCACAATTTAGTTCCCGGTGATATTGTCCTGCTGGGGGAGGGAGATCTTGTCCCCGCTGATTTACGTTTGATCGAATCGTATGCCCTCGAAGTAGATGAAGCAGTACTCACCGGTGAATCGCTTTCTCGTGAAAAAAGTGCCGAAACATTGGCATCTGAAGATACCCCGCTGTATGAACGGCACAATTCTCTTTTCTCAGGTTCTTCGATTTTACGAGGGAAAACGTTGGCACTCGTTTGCGCTACTGGCTCTTCCACCGTCATTGCCAAAATCGCTGAAGCGGCACAACAACGATCGCCCGACTCTCCATTGACGAAATTAATGCAACGTTTTTCCAAGCAGCTTCTAATCGCCATTGTAGCCATATTAACACTTTTGGGCATGATCTCTATTTTACAAGGTCGCAGTATTGAAGAGATGGTCTCGTTTTTAATCGCCCAACTTGTTTCATCGGTTCCAGAGGGACTACCTATTGTCATTACCCTTATTTTGGCAATCGGCGCATCTCGCCTGAGCAAACACAAAGTTTTGGTTCGCCACCTCCCCTCAGTCGAATCACTGGGAAGTGCAACGCTCATTGCTACAGATAAAACAGGAACCGTAACAGAAGGAGTTTTATCGGTCAAAGAGACTTTTGCCTTGGATAAAGAGGAGCTCTATCGATGTGCCGCTTTGTGCAACGACACCCATGATGAAAAAGGGGACAGTATCGATGTGGCACTAGCCAAATGGCTTGGTGATGATTTCGCTTCCACCCAACAATCTTACAAACGGATTTTCGATCACCCTTTTGACCCAACCACACGGATGATGGCAACGGTCAATCAAATCGATGATACCCAAAAGCTTTACATCAAAGGTGCCTACGAAACCCTTCTCGCACTCTCAACAAACAGTGCCTCGCAGTTGCAACAACTCCAAGAAAGCCATGATCAGATGGCATCCATAGGTCTGCGCGTTTTGGCATTTGGGATGAGTGATCACCATTGGGAAGTACCCGAGAAGGCACCGGTATTTATTGTCGGTCTGATCGCTTTTGCCGATCGTCCAAAAGCCGATGCCGCCGAAGCCATTGCACTGGCCAAACAAGCCGGAATACGAATTATCATGATTACCGGAGACAATCCCATCACCGCAGGTGTCATTGCCGCAGAAGTGGGATTGGATCGCAAAGGTGAAAAAATACTCACCGGTCAAGAGATCGATGCTCTCAATGATGAAGAGCTTCAACAACAACTCAAACATACCTCCGTCATCGCACGTGCCATGCCTGAGAACAAATACCGTGTTGTTAAGCTCCTCCAAAAACAAGGTGAAATCGTGGCCGTCACAGGAGATGGAGTCAATGATGTCCCTGCTCTCAAAGCGGCTGATTTAGGAATAGCCATGGGTAATGGCACAGAAGCGGCCAAAGCCTCCTCTAAAATGGTACTCGTCGATAACAATTTGAGTGTTATCATTGACGCAATCCGCCAAGGAAGAGTGATTGCAAACAATCTTAGAAAAGTGGTTTTATATCTCCTATCGACCAATTTATCACAAATTATGCTGATAAGCATGGCAATATTAATGGGATTTCCTTTGCCCCTTCATCCTACTCAAATTATATGGATCAATGTTGTTACCGACGGGACATGCGACAAAACCTTTCCAATGTGTTCTGAAGAGGGGGATGTTATGAAACAAAAAGTTCGATTAATCAATAAACAATTTTTTGATCGTCCCATGTTGCTTCGTTTGGTATGGTTCGCTTTTTCTATTGCATCCGTAACGATGATTATGTTCGCCTACCTGTTGAAAACTGATTATTCTTATGATGAGGTGGTTACCGTCACTTTTACCACTGTTGTTGCTGCGCAATGGCTCAATGCGCTTCTGATTCAAAAAGAGTCTGAACCGTTTTTGAAAAACATCCGTCGCAGTATCACGATCAATCCATGGTTGTGGGGAGGAATTTCACTGGGAATCGTTTTGCAAGGCGTGGCTTTATTTGTTATTCCTGAATGGTTTCATGTCGTATCGCCGGATGCACAGATGATGGGATATGTAGGGATTGCATTAGTAGCAATATTCATACTCGAAGAGGGATACAAATGGATGGAATATGCAAAAAGAGGCTAATAAGGAAGTTTTATGTCATCTGCTATGAT
>JAMCPS010000132.1 GCA_023379705.1 Campylobacterota bacterium | reverse complement strand
CGTTTAATCTACCAACCCACGATCGCAACAATCTCTTATCTACATGAGATGGCAGTGACCCCATAATCCCCACATCATTTTGATCGTGTATCAACAATCCCGAAGTCGTACCGCGATCAAGGGTGAGAACTTGGAGCAAATACAACGTATGGTAGTTTAATTGATTTGTTTTTGCCACCTCATCGTATGCGGTACGATTTTGTATCGCATTGCGGATAATAGAAATATAGGCGTCAATCACGCTTTTACCAAAACTCAGAGCAAAATTTTGATCACCAACCTCATCGCCTGTGTTGAAGTTTTCCAGATAAAAATGAGACACCCCTCTGTGCCGATCCAGTGCAGGGATGTAAAAATAGCGATTGCCCTGTACACTTCCCTCTTCATAATAACGTCCACCCGCTTCTTGGAGCATGTTTTCAAAACGTTGTGTATCGGATGCATCGGGATTGCTGGGATTGAGGTCTGCCATGATTCTCCAGTATCCACTACCATCGCGCATCTGTGTCCAACTGATGTGCATGTGCATCGAGGGGACCAATGGATTGTTGGGATGAATGATCGTAGAGATCGCCGTTGCGGAAGAGAGTTTTTTAGTAGCGTCATCGTCGTAATGTACTTGCGAATAATTCACAGAGCCTCGATTAAAGAGCTGTTCATCTCTAGACTCATATCGAACCCCTCCCCCATGTGTTCCCTCATCACGAAACCACTCTACTGGACTAAACGGTTTGTCCGATCCTGAGGTACGTGAGAGCTCATTAAGTGCGTCTACAAAATAAGATTGCAGTTGAGTGACGATGGTAGAGGCAGTATGTGCGCTTGGAGATTGTGGAGCTATTCGTATCATGTGTATCACTTCTGTAGATTTTATATCAAATGATACCCTTTAGGTTCTATAAAAAACTTGACCTCTGAGCAAAACTATCAATTAGAGTAAATTTACTTTCGATATTTTCATAACTATGATTGCCGCCCTCTTCTACGATCACCGTCGCATCTTCAAACTTTCGTTGCGCTTGCCTATAATCCAACAGCTCATCACCCGTTTGCAATAGTACCATGTATTGCTGAGGAGTTATGGTTTGTACCTCATATTGTCTTAGAGCATGGACGTGTTGTTCATTCCATTCAAAGTGGCTCTCATCGTAATAGTTAAACGCATTGCCCAGTACCTTTTGCAATGTATCATAGGGCTGTATTGAGGGATTAATCAGTACCGCTTTGATCCCGTAGTGTTCACTTAGGTATGTTGCGTAGTATCCGCCCAATGATGAACCGATAAGTGTGACCGTAGCATGGTCTATCATCTGCTCGATTAGCTGTTTGAGCGTATCGATAGCCAACGCCGGTACATACGACAATGAGGGACAGACGATCGTGTCTGCATAATGTTCACGAAACAAGCTGGCTTTTATTCCCAGACCGCTCCCGCCAAATCCGTGTATGTAAATGTATTTATCCATCTCTTCTCACTTCGTTGCTGTTACTAAAAAGATCGGATAATTGCCGTCTTCTCTATCTACACTGTATGCATTATGAAAGCGTACATTTTTAAATCCGGTTTTTTCAATTGTTTTGCGCAATGATTCCCTATTGAATCCAAAATGGTGTACTCCGTCATTGCCATGTTGGGCGTGAAACGTCCCATCCTCCTCTTCCAAATCGGCGATAGCAATAAAACCGTCTCTCTCTAAATGTGCATAGAAGGTTTGAAACAGTCCTAACGTGTCCGCAACGTGATGCATAGCCATCGAACTGACGATTCCGTTAAACTTTTGATCCAAGGGTCTTTCCATAATATCTTGAAGCAATGGTGTCACATGTAAAGAGGGAGTATTCTTGGTTTCTAACTGCTTCAACATACCACTCGACAGATCTACACCCGTAACCGAACGTACCAAAGGGGCTATTTTAAAACTTAATAGTCCCGTACCCGCACCAAAATCGAGTATGTTCATCGTATTCAATAAGGCTATACGACTTGCCAGTGTTTTAAATACAGCATCCGCAATGTTTTGACGCATATCTCCCTTATCCCATTCTCCTGCAACTTTATCAAATCGTTGTGTCATCTTTACCTCTTCCTCTCCTTACACTGCAAAAGCCAATCAATAATAATCATACTTTCCAGACGCTATATCTACTTTAATTTTATCCAATGCTTCTTGCATAAGTGCAATCAGTTGCATCGCCGCAGCATGATCATCGACTTCTGGAACATCCCAGTCGGTTATCGTCATATTGGCTTTAAAAAAAAGTTCCACTCCATTTATAATTTCTGACTTTCGGCTTTCAAGCTCTTTTTGTAATGCATCCATAAGGACTCCTTTTTGTATATGATAGCATACTATGAACAATCAATTTAACGATATACTTTCTCCAAAATTATTTTGAAATGATCTTTATGTCTAAATTCTTGCTGTTTTTCACTCTTATATTTCAAATGCTCCTACTTGGTGATACCCGTACCATCTACGATATACGCGGTAACTCTTTTCTTTTGGATGCGAACATGACTCTCTTTTTGGGTAATTGGCGTACTGCCACTGTCACCCCTATCCAGCATGGAAACTATAAAAACGTTATTGTAAACGGTGATCCCAACGTTAAAAACATAACGCTCACATTCGATGATTCACCCGATGAAAACAATACCTATAAACTGCTGGATATTCTAAAAGAACATGAGGTGAAAGCCGCTTTCTTTATGATTGGCGGAACAATGAAGGATGATAATGTCACGGTGGTTAAACGAACATTTAATGAAGGGCATTTGGTTCTGAACCACAGCTTCAACCATCCCCGAATGACCGATCTCAATATCAGCGGTATGGAATCACAGCTCAATCGTGCCGCCCAAAGAATTGAATCCATTACAGGAAAATATCCTCTCCTCTTTCGTCCTCCCTACGGTTCCATCAATGCTTCTGTCGTAGATACGATCAATGAGCACAATATGACTACCGTACTGTGGTCTTTGGATTCACTCGATTGGACGTTGCAGCAGCCCGATGCCGTCGTCCAAAACGTAACTGCAAATATCCGTAACGGCGACATCATCCTCATGCACCGTAACCCCATTAGCGTCGCCGCATTGCCAAAAGTGATTGAAATATTAAAAGAGAAGGGTTATACGTTTGTCAAACTCGATGATATGTTGGGGATCAACGCATATGGACAGCCACCCTCTGCTTCAACGTCTTGGAGTTGTTGCTCATGGCTGCAAAGGTTTTTTAGAAACAAAAAGGGTTTATAACACTCTCTAGCAACACTACGCTATAATGCGGTTAATAATTAATCGTTTGCTCTCCAGCTTACCTTAGCCTCGCTTCAGAGGTTTACACTCCTAAGGACTTTCATGTCATCAACTATCAAACGTCAAAACCACCGTATTCACCCTTGCAGTACTGCCCGTAAAACGGAATTACTGAACTTTGTCATCTCACAAAACCCTGCCCGTTCAATCCTCATAGTCACGGCCAACGATAAAAAAGCGATTGACATAGCCCAAACCAAAGATATCACACTCGTAAGCGACAGTGATTTAGTACAGCCTAGCGAAACAATGTATGACATTGTCATCAGTTATGATCTGCCTGATAAAGCGATTATTTACATGACACGCTATGCTCGTGCAAAAGAATTTGCCATTATTCTTTTGGGTGCAGAAGATCAAAAAAATCTGTATGCGATCGAAACACTTTTCGGTCGTACCATCACGCAAGAACCCATTGCAGGTTTTGAACCAAACTTCGGAATTGCAGTAGAGCAAAAAAATAAAGAAGAGATGGCCGCACAACGAGCAAAACGTGAAGAAGAACGTGCCAGACCACCAAAACGTGAGTTTAAACCAAAGCGAGAAGATTCACGAAGCGAATTCAAACCTCGCCGTGATGACTCTAAGTCTGATTTTAAGCCAAGACGCGACGATGCACGACCTGAGTTCAAACGTGAAGAACGTAGTCCAAGA
>JAMCPS010000131.1 GCA_023379705.1 Campylobacterota bacterium | reverse complement strand
CTTTGGGCATCGAGCGACGCTGCTTTGATCTCCAGATTTTGTGCTTTAAGAAGCTCGATAGCATCATTGAGCGAAAGTGGAGCGCCATGCAATGCGGCAAAACTTACGAATAAAGAAGATGACACAATACGACGAAAAGTGATGTATTTCATATCTCTGTAAACCCTTTTTCTAAAATATTTGTAATATTTATTGTTATTATAAGTAATTGTTGAATTCGTAATTTTAGCAAAAAATCCTTCAATTGCGAATATTAAGAGTTAAATAATAACATAAACTGCAATAGGTTTGGAATTAAAAGAGGTTTGCGGTAAAATTCGGCTAAATAGTCTTTTGAAGGAATACAGCATGGCAACAATCGGTATGGGTGATATCAAAAAAGGGGTACGTCTTGAAATTACGGGCATTCCTTATAAAGTAGTAGATTTTCAGCACGTCAAACCGGGCAAAGGTGCAGCCTTCGTACGTTGTAAAGTTAAAAGCTTTATGAACGGAAAAGTAATCGAAAAAACGATTCACGCAGGTGACAAGTTTGAAGTCCCTAACATTGAGCACAAAACAATGCAATTTTTGTATGATGATGGCGATATGCTTCAGTTCATGGACAACGACAGTTATGAGCAGTTGGGTCTTTCGTATGAGCAATGTGACGATGCAATGAAATGGATCAAAGACGGTACCAATGTTGACATGATTTTTCACAATGGAAAAGCAATCAGCGTAGATGCTCCTGAAATTATGGAACTCAAAATTGTGGATACTCCACCTAACTTCAAGGGCGACACTTCAAGCAGTTCTAAAAAACCGGCAACACTTGAAACGGGTGCCGTTGTACAAGTTCCTTATCACGTACTTGAGGGTGATATCATTCGTGTTAACACCGTTGAGGGTGAATACATGGAAAAAGTTAAATAGTTTTTCTTCATTTTGCGGATTTGTTCCGCAATTTTTCTTTATCTCCTCTTTTTTTAATTTTGATGTACAATAACACTATCTAAATTCACAAAAGCCGAATTAACGAGATGACAAAAATAGAAATCATTCAAACACTCCAAGATCTTAAACCAAAATACCAAAAAGATGGGCTTATTCTCGTCGGATTATTTGGAAGTTTTTCACGTGGTGAAGAACGGGATGATAGCGATATTGATATTGTCTATGAGATCGAAAAAGACCAAAAATTCTCCATGTTTAAATATCTAAAATATCTCAGCGATCTTGAAAGATCTCTTAACCATAAAGTCGATTTAGTCAGAGCCGAAACAATCAAAGCAGATTTAAAACCTTATATTTACAAAGATCTAATTTATGTCTAGGGATTGGAAACTTTATTTACGCGATCTTATTTCTGAATGTCATAATATCCGAAAATTTACTGCCAATATTAGTTTTGAAGAGTTCACTGATAATACGGAAAAAGTGTATGCAACGGCAAAGGCATTTGAAAATATAGGTGAAGCAGTTAAACAAATACCTAAAGAAGTCCAAGAAGAGTTCGCGGCTGTTCCTTGGAGTGAAATTGCCAAAATGAGGGATGTTTTGACCCATCATTATTTTGGTTTAGACGATAAGGTGCTTTGGGATACGCTTGAAGAAGATTTTGTAGTTTTTGAGAGTACGATAGAGCAAATAAGCAAAAAATATTTAGACTAAATAAACAGGAGTATCCTATGCCACGTGTACTTGTTCCCATTGCAGCAGGTTTTGAAGAGATTGAAGCGGTGTGCATCATTGATGTCATGCGCCGAGCGGGTATTGAAGTAATTATGGGATCTTTAAATGAGATCCTTTTAGTTAAAGGCGCCAATGGTATCACGGTTCAGGCGGATCGACCGATTGACGGGATTGTGGCGGACGATATTGATATGATCGTTTTACCGGGTGGCTGGGATGGTACCAATGCATTGGCCGAAGATGCAAACGTGCAGTCACTTCTTCAGGAAATGGACGCAAAGGGCAAAAATATCGGTGCGATCTGTGCCGCTCCGTTTGCCCTTTACACCGCAGGTGTTCTCAAAGAGGGGTATACCTGTTATCCAAGTGTCGAAGAGAAAATCAAGGTAGCAGGATACCAAGGCGATAAGAGTGCCGTGGTTCAAACTGGCAATGTGATGACCTCACGGGGGCCTGGAACAGCAATCTGTTTTGGTTTGGCGATCGTCAAAAAACTGGTAGGTGATGAAGCTTATGAAGGACTTCTCAGCGGCTTACTTGCCAAGTATTGCTCGCCGGTGTAAGACTTTAAAGAAAAGATGCAGTAATATAAGGGCAACTAATTTTTGGAGCAATCTTTTGGATCGTGACACAACTATCAATGAAAATGCATTAAACTATCATGAATATCCTCGTCCCGGTAAAATAGCCACTTGCATTACCAAGCCATTTGCAACCCAAGGTGATTTAAGCCTTGCCTATACCCCTGGCGTTGCAGCTCCATGTTTGGAAATAGAAAAAAATCCTGATGATGCTTACCGTTATACTTCTAAGGGTAATCTTGTAGGAGTTATCTCTAATGGTACCGCTGTTTTGGGTCTTGGAAACATCGGAGCATTGGCATCAAAACCTGTAATGGAAGGTAAAGCGATCCTCTTTAAAAAATTCAGCGATTTGGATGCATATGATATCGAAGTCGATGAAACCGATATTGAGCGTTTTTGTGATGCGGTTGCCGCGATTGCACCGACTTTTGGAGGGATTAATCTCGAGGACATCAAAGCGCCTGAGTGTTTTGAGATTGAACGCCGCCTAGTTGAGCGGTTAGATATTCCTGTGATGCACGATGATCAGCACGGTACGGCGGTGATCTCATCGGCAGCTATCATGAACGGTTGTAAGATTACGGACAGGTCATTGGAAAATATTAAAATTGTGATTGTTGGAGCGGGGGCTGCGGCGATTAGCTGTGGACGAATTTATCGCTTTATGGGAGTGCGTGAGATTTATATGTGCGACTCAAAAGGGCTGATTCATACAGGGCGCAATGATATTAATGCTCAGAAGCAAGAGTTTGCGGCACGTGAGGGGATGACGATGGAGATGGCATTTGAAAATGCGGATGTCGTCGTCGGGCTTTCAAAACCGGGCAGTTTTACCATTGATCATATTATGCGTATGGCTTCTAATCCCATCATTTTCACCCTTGCGAATCCTACGCCGGAAATTTTCCCTGAGAATACGCGTATGGCACGTCCCGATGCGATTTTGGCAACAGGACGCAGTGATTTTCCGAATCAAGTGAACAATGTGTTAGGCTTTCCGTTTATTTTTCGCGGAGCGATGGATGTCCGAGCCAAAACCATCAATATAGAGATGAAAGTAGCCGCATCCATGGCACTGGCGGCTTTAGCACGTGCCGAAGTGCCTGAGTACCTCAATGAAATTTATGGGACAAAGCTGGTATTTGGAAAAGAATACATTATCCCTAAGCCATTTGATAAGCGGTTGATTATCGAAGTTTCCAGCAGTGTGGCAGAAGCGGCGGTTAAAAGCGGCGTCGCACGCGTAGAGTCATTTGATCTGGAAACTTACAAGGGTGAATTAGCACAGCGATTGAGTTAGAATTTCGCTATAATGCGGCTATCAAAACGGATAATTCCGTAAGCCGCTCAATATCTGCATATCTGGTTTTAACTTCCTCTGCATTGTTTGTCTGCTTGAACCACCCAAAGGAATGTTACATATGTTATTTACAGATTTAAAACTCTCAGAGCCGATTTTAAAAGCAATTACAGATCAAGGCTACACCACTCCATCACCCGTCCAAGCGCAAGCTATTCCATTTATCTTAGAGGGTCGCGACATGCTTGCAGGCGCTCAAACGGGTACGGGAAAAACAGCAGGTTTTACCCTTCCGATGTTAGAAATATTAACGCGCACCAAAAACACCAAAGGTCCGCGTCACATTCGTGTGCTCATTTTGACACCGACGCGCGAGCTTGCGGCACAAGTGGGTGAGAGTGTCAAAACGTACGGTAAATATTTGCCGTATAAAAGTGCCGTTGTTTTTGGTGGCGTAGGTATACAGCCTCAGATCACAACGTTGCGTAACGGTGTGGACATTTTGATCGCTACTCCGGGTCGATTGCTTGATCACATGTCACAAGGAACCGTTGATTTGCGCCACGTAGAGATGCTGATCCTCGACGAGGCAGACCGTATGCTGGACATGGGTTTTATCAAAGACATTCGCCGTGTTATCTCTATTTTGCCACCAAAACGACAAAATCTCCTTTTCTCAGCGACTTATTCGGATGAGATCAAAACGTTATGTGAGTCAATTTTACGCAATCCTGCAATCGTTGAAGTAGCACGTCGCAATACTTCCAGTGAGCTTGTTACGCAAAAGGTCATCTTGGTGGATTGTGCCAAGAAAAGTGCCCTTTTCGGTCATTTGGTCAAAGAGAATAAATGGGAGCAGGTATTGGTCTTTACCCGTACCAAGCACCAAGCCAATAAGCTCTCCGATTATCTGTGAGAGTGTCAAAACGTACGGTAAATATTTGCCGTATAAAAGTGCCGTTGTTTTTGGTGGCGTAGGTATACAGCCTCAGATCACAACGTTGCGTAACGGTGTGGACATTTTGATCGCTACTCCGGGTCGATTGCTTGATCACATGTCACAAGGAACCGTTGATTTGCGCCACGTAGAGATGCTGATCCTCGACGAGGCAGACCGTATGCTGGACATGGGTTTTATCAAAGACATTCGCCGTGTTATCTCTATTTTGCCACCAAAACGACAAAATCTCCTTTTCTCAGCGACTTATTCGGATGAGATCAAAACGTTATGTGAGTCAATTTTACGCAATCCTGCAATCGTTGAAGTAGCACGTCGCAATACTTCCAGTGAGCTTGTTACGCAAAAGGTCATCTTGGTGGATTGTGCCAAGAAAAGTGCCCTTTTCGGTCATTTGGTCAAAGAGAATAAATGGGAGCAGGTATTGGTCTTTACCCGTACCAAGCACCAAGCCAATAAGCTCTCCGATTATCTTCAAAAAATCGGGGTGAGTTCAGCAGCTATTCACGGTAACAAAAGCCAAGCAGCACGTACCAAAGCGCTTGCTGATTTCAAAAATGGTTCGGTTAAAATCCTCGTGGCTACCGATATCGCAGCGCGTGGTCTTGATATCGATCAGCTTCCGCATGTTGTTAATCTCGAACTGCCAAACATCGCAGAAGACTACGTTCACCGTATCGGACGTACCGGACGTGCAGGTAATGAGGGTGAAGCAATTTCTCTCGTATGTGTCGATGAGTATGATTACCTTAAGGGAATTGAACGTCTGATCAACCGCAAGCTCGATCGTGATGTTATCCCTGGATTTGAACCAGATCCATCCATCATGGCAATGCCGATCGTTCAAGGACGTGGCGGCGGAGGCGGTCGTGGTAACGGTGGAGGTCACTCACCAAGCGGTAAGCCGCAAGGGCAAAAACGTGACAGTTCAAGCCGCAGAGCTGAAGGAAACCGCAGCGAAGGGCGCAGTAACTCTCAGCGTCGCGAAGGCAGCGGTAGAGGCAGATAAAAGACGATGAAAATTCTCGTTGATGCCGATGCGTTTCCAAACGCACTCAAAGAGATTCTCATGCGCGCCGTACTCAAGCGCAAAATTACCACAATCTTCGTTGCCAATAAAAACATCGCTATTCCAAACGTCCCTTTTGTCTCTATGCAAGTGGTTGAGCAAGGGCTCGACGAAGCCGATCACCGTATAGCCCAGCTGTGCGAGTCTGAGGATTTGGTCATTACTGCAGATATCCCCCTTGCCGATCGTATTGTCACTATAGGTGCTGTGGCACTTGATCCCAGAGGGACGATTTACGATGAAAACAACATCAAACACCTTCTCGCCATGCGAAATTTGATGGAAGAACTACGTAACTCAGGGGAAATCACGGGAGGGCCGGCTGCAATCGGTGCTAAAACCGTCCGAGAGTTTGCGGATGGACTTAATAAGTTATTGTCAAAAGCCAAAATTTAAAAGCTCCCCTTTACCCTCTAGACACTATAATCTTTTCATATTTACCCAAGGTTTTTTTATGAGTGTTCCTCCGTTTACCCATCTCCATTTACATACCGAATACTCACTGCTTGATGGTGCTAATAAAATCTCGGCATTGGCGGCGCGGGTCAAAGAATTGGGGATGACGTCGGTGGCGATGAGCGATCACGGGAACATGTTCGGAGCAATCGATTTTTACCATCAGATGCGGGATGCGGGGATCAAACCGATTATCGGGATGGAAGCGTACATCCACAACGGTGAGGAACTGGGGGACAAGAGTATCAAACAGCGTTTTCACGTCTGTTTGTTTGCTAAAAATGAAGTGGGCTACAAAAATCTCATGTATCTCTCCTCACAAGCCTACATTAACGGATTCTATTACTTTCCCCGTATCAATAAACAGCTTCTGCGTGAGAATAGCGAGGGGATTATCTGTACTTCTGCGTGTTTGCAAGGCGAAGTAAACTGGCACCTCAATCTCAACAGTGAGCGCAATGTCAAAAATGGGGCTCTTGGATACGATGAGGCCAAGCGTATCGCATTGGAGTACAAAGATATCTTCGGAGATGATTTTTATCTGGAGATCATGCGTCACGGTATTGCGGATCAGCTCTTTATCGATGAACAGGTGATTCGTATCTCTCAAGAAGCTGGGATTAAACTCGTCGCAACCAACGATACTCATTACACGTTCCCGGGTGATGCACAGTATCACGAGGCATTTATGTGTATCGGGATGAATAAACTCTATGATGACCCAAAGCGTATGCGTCACTCAGTCCATGAGTTTTATGTCAAATCTCCTGAGCAGATGGCACTGTTGTTTGCCGATATTCCTGAAGCGCTGTATCATACACAGGAGATTGTCGATAAGTGTCAGCTTGAGCTCAATCTCGGAAATCCTACTCCTCCCAATTTTAAATTCACCACCGAATATGCCCTCGAAGAGGGGCTGGTTATCGAAGAAGACTCTGAGTATTTTATCCACCGTTGCCGCGTAGGTTTGGAAGAGCGTCTAAAGCATGTTCCTCAAGAACGATTCCAAGAGTATCGTGATCGTCTCGAGTTTGAGATAGGGGTCATCAATCAGATGAAGTTTCCGGGCTACATGCTCATCGTTTGGGATTTCGTTCGTGAAGCCAAACGTATGGGGATTGCTGTAGGACCTGGACGCGGATCGGCGGCGGGGAGTCTGGTGGCGTACAGTTTGGAAATCACCGATATTGACCCGATGAAATACGATCTGCTCTTTGAACGTTTTCTCAATCCTGAGCGTGTGTCAATGCCCGATATCGATATGGACTTCATGCAAGCACGTCGTGGTGAGATCATCGACTATGTGGTACGTAAATACGGACGTGAACAAGTAGCGCAGATTATTACTTTTGGTTCGCTGTTGGCCAAGGGGGTTATCCGTGACGTTGCGCGTGTTTTGGACATGCCGCTCTCCCAAGCCGATGTTATGGCAAAACTGATTCCCGATGAGTTGGGTATTACCCTCAACGGGAAAACCAAAGGGGGCAAAACCGAGGACGGAGCGTATCAAAAAGAGCCGAAGATTCGAGAGCTTATCGAGGGTGATGCATCTGCCATGCGTGTTTGGGAATTTGCCAAAAAGCTTGAGGGTCTAAAGCGCAATGCGGGGATGCACGCGGCGGGGGTTGTTATCTCCAATGAGCCGTTATGGAAGAAAACCCCGATTTATAAACCTTCAGGGGAAGAAAACTACATAACGCAGTATTCGTTGAACTATCTCGAAGACGTTGATTTGATCAAGTTCGACTTCTTGGGACTTAAAACCCTCGACGTTATCGACAGCGCCATCAAGCTGATCAAAAACCGATACGAAAAAGAGGTTGATTGGCACGCCATCGATGAAAACGATCCCGAAGTGTACAAAGTGATCCAAAGCGGCGATACCATCGGGATGTTCCAAATCGAGAGTTCGGGGATGCAAGATCTGAACAAACGGCTAAAACCCAGTTCCTTCGAGGATTTGATTGCGGTCTTGGCACTGTATCGTCCGGGACCAATGGAATCTGGGATGCTGGATGACTTTATCGAGCGTAAACACGGGCGTCAAGCGATCACCTATACGTTCCCTGCGATGGAAGCGATTCTCAAACCCACCTACGGGGTCATCGTTTACCAAGAGCAGGTTATGCAGATCGTTCAGACGATCGGGGGATTCAGTCTGGGGTACTCGGACATTATTCGTCGTGCGATGGGTAAGAAAAAAGACCTCTCCGCGTACAATGATGAGTTTAGCCAAGGGGCAGCAAAGCAGAACTTGGACTATAAAAAAGCGTCCGAACTTTTTGACTTAATTGAGAAATTTGCGGGATACGGATTTAACAAATCCCACTCTGCAGCCTACGCGATGATCACGTTTCAAACAGCATGGCTCAAAACGTATTATCCGCAGGAGTTTATGGCGGCATTGCTGACGAGTGAAAAAGACAATACCGACAAAGTGGTCAAATACATCGATGAAGCCAAACGGATGAAGATCTTTTTGGGAGCACCCGATATTAACCACTCACAGCTCGAATTCTCTGCCATCAACAAAGATGGCCAAGATCAGATACTTTTTGGTCTAGGGGCGATCAAGGGTGTTGGCGAAGCGGCAGTCGAATCGATACTGGAAGCCAGAACCGAGGGTGAATTCAAAGACATACAGGATTTCATCAACCGCATTGAGCCTCAAAAAGTAAATAAACGGGTGATCGAGTGCATTATCAAAGCGGGGGGATTGGACAGCTTTGGCTATTCTCGCCGTGCATTGATTGAGCAGGTAGAGATGATGGTGGAGACTGCCAAAAAAAGTTCTTCTTTGCAAAAAGATGCACAGTTCAGCCTATTTGGGGATGACGATGAGGTCATGACCGTCGAGCTAACTCTCAAAAACTATGAAGAATACGATCTCAAAGCGCTTTTGGAGTTTGAAAAAGAGACGTTGGGCTTTTACGTCTCAGGTCACCCTCTCGATAATTTCCGAGAAGTCATTGACAGTATCAACTACACCCTCTCATCAGAGTTGGAAAACATCGCCGATGGTTCGAGTGCGATTTTTATCGGAAAAGTTGAAGAAATTAAAGTCAAGATGTCGAAAAAAGGGTCACAGTTTGGTCTCGTGAGCCTCATGGACTTTCACGGCAATATCGAGATGATGCTCTTTACGGACAAGCTCGAAC
>JAMCPS010000130.1 GCA_023379705.1 Campylobacterota bacterium | reverse complement strand
TGGCAAACGTGCTTGATAACGTTGTGACTATCACTGGTTAATCGATAGTTTTTTTCCGTTCATGGTTCGACAGGCTCACCACGAACGGAATGTAAAGTTGTGCTCTTCAAAATATTAACTTTAGCTTCACTCTTGATAATCTAAGATATAATTACTGACAATCTAAAAATACAAGAGGCGTTTAATTTGCCGACATTGTTAAATATAAATGGTTTTAAATTTTTCTTTTACGCAAATGAGCATGAGCCAAAGCATGTGCATGTTATGAAAAATGAGGGATTTGCAAAAGTTGAATTGGAAAATTTAACAGTTGTCCAAAATTATTTGAAAGCTAAAGATCTGAAGTTAGCATTAGCAATCATAGAAGAAAATAAAAGTGAATTTGAAAGGATATGGGATGAGTGGTTTAATTAAAGGTAAAGAAGTCCATTTTGATGATACCTATTTACATGTTAAACTTGAAGATGACAGAATTATATCAACCCCTATCGAATGGTATCAGCCATTGAAAAAAGCAACGCTAGCACAATTGAAAAACTATAAATTAATTTGCCTCAACACCGGTATTGAATGGGAAGAATTGGACTATCATTTGAATATTGAAAATATGCTAGAGGTTTCACATAATCAAGTAGCTTAACGGTGTTACGTTCACTTGCTTTATTATTCGCACTGAGTTTATCGATCTGGTCGGCTACGACCGATGAGCTGATTGCGAAAGCTCACTCTCTTAAACTCTCGCAAACCCGTTATTGGCATCTGTTGATGCATTCTCCCAAAAATGAAAGCGAGATTGATGATGATGCGTTTTTTGTGGCAAAAGATGGGAAACATAATCTAGCATCAGAATTGGACGCGACGATTGAACATTTCAATGAGGATACGAATCGAAGCGATGAGAGTCTGTTCTGCCGTTTTCCTGCCAGACGTGCTTGGTTGGAGCATGAGCTGAATGTTTCGTTTGGTGATGGGGAGTGTTATGCATATGATGGGCTTGTTGCAAAAATGGACCCTCAAAAAGTAACCCTCGTTTTCCCTACGGCGCATATTAATTCTCCCGCCTCGATGTTTGGTCATACCTTTTTGCGCATAGATTCATCTATGGATTCAAAATTGATGTCGTATGCGATCAATTATGCGGCACAAACGGATGAGACCAATGGCGTTACGTTCGCCTATAAAGGGCTTTTTGGCGGTTATTTGGGATTTTATTCAATGCTGCCGTATTACGAAAAGCTCAAAGAGTACCGAGACAGCGAATCGCGTGATGTTTGGGAATACGATCTGAATTTAACACCTGATGAGGTGATGGCGATGGTGCGCCATATCTGGGAGCTTCAGCGGATTAATTCATGGTATTTCTTTTTTGATGAGAACTGCTCGTATCATATGTTGTGGCTGGCAGAAATTGCCCGCCCTAGTGTGCGATTGAGAGAGCATTTTACCTATCATGTTATTCCCCCTCAGACGGTACGTGCATTTGAAGATGAGGGGCTTGTAAGCACAAAACACTTTCGACCCTCAAAGCGCACTAAACTGTTGGCGTATGAAAAACAGCTGACAGCTGTATCCATCCAAGAAGCAAAAGCTTTGGCATCAGGGGATATAAAAGTACAGGAAAAAGTTTTTGGTTCTGAAGATCGGTATACATTGGAAGCTGCGGCTGAGCTGGTTGAATATGAGTATATTGAGGGAAAGCTGACCAAAGAGATGTATGCAAAACGATATCATGAACTACTGACCAAAAGAGCAGGTTTAGGGCAGGGTGAAGTCTTGCCCATCGCATCCAAATCCAATCCGGACACTGCCCATCATGCGGCACGCCTATCGGTTGCGCAAGGGTGGTTTGATCAGCGTTCACCGCTTTTGATCGGCTGGCGGCCTGCCTTTCATGATTTGAGCGAAGACGATACGGGGCATTTAAGCGGCGCGCAAATAGAGTTTTTGGATGTGCAAGCAGGGATAGATCATAATAAGCTATCACTTGAAAAACTGACGGTTTTATCATTGGCATCCATTACGCCTGTCAGTCATTTTTTTAAACCCTTCTCTTGGCGTATGAAGAGCGGATGGGATCGCGAGTATGGTACAGATCGGCTCAGTTTTGTTACGCGTGTGGGTGCGGGAGCTGCGATTGGGGATGATCGATTGTTTGGGTATTTTTTGAGTGAGCCGGAAGTACGATTGGGGTTCAATACGGATGCAGGGATAGGGTTTACCGCAGGTTGCGCATTGAATTGGGGGTATCGAATGAAAACATTGATGGAGGGCGGAAAAATATTTTATTGGGATGCCCCATCAAGAGTGCGCGCAGCAATTTCACATCAATGGCAATGGGATTCATGGGGCAATGTATTCGGTCGTTGGGATATTACGGATCAAGAGAAGCGGGAGAGTCGAATCTCTATGGGAGTTAACTTCTATTTTTAATATTTTTTCGGCATAATCGTTGTAACTAATTATTTTGGAGTTTATATCGATGTTTATTCCTGAATCACGTTTTTCGCTGTGGGCTGATTTTATTGAACGGTCATTTTTGGATGAAGAGTTTAAAGAACTCATTGAAAAAGGGATTATCAATGGTGCGACTTCAAATCCTGCTATTTTTAAAAATGCTATTTTGACTTCTCCTGCATACAAAGAGCAACTCTCTACCCTTACCGGGTTAACTCCAAAAGAAAAATACGAAGCATTGGCTATTTTTGATATCCAAAAAGCGGCGGATATTTTGCGTCCACTTTATGATTCAAAAGATGACGGCTATGTCAGTATCGAAGTCGACCCCTTTTTATGCGATGACACTCAAGCTACGATTGCTGAGGGGATTCGATTGCATCAAATGATCGGACGGCCCAATGTGATGATAAAAGTACCCGCTACGGAAGCTGGATACGGTGCGATGGAAGCTTTGGCGACACAAGGAATTGCCGTAAATGCTACATTAATTTTTTCGGTATATCAAGCATTGAAATGCGCGAAAGCATTTGAAAGAGCTGCTGGTAAAAGTACAAAAGTCGCAGATACAGTCATCAGTGTTTTTGTGAGCCGCATTGATCGTGCTATTGATGAGACGTTACGCGCTAAGGGTGTTAAGACAGGGCAGATGGGGATACTCAATGCGGCAGAAATCTACAATGAAGTTCAAGCGCTGAAAGTACCTCAATGCCGTGTTCTTTTTGCCAGCACGGGGGTGAAAGGCGATGAATTCAGAGCTTCGTACTATATTGATGAACTATTAGCATTTAACAGTGTTAATACGGCACCCATCGACACGATTAAAGCCTATGTGCAAAGAGGAGATCAGCGCCTTAGACTTCCGATCCCCGTTCAGCTCATCGATTCGTACCGTATTCAAGCAGTGCAAGCAGGTATCAATATGAGCAAGGTGATTGAAGATCAAATAACGGATGGGTTAGAGGCATTTAAAATCGCTTTTGGTGAAATTTTAACTACATTGGAGTAAAAGATGGCAGACGAAGGACAATTTAGCGTCAATGTAGACGCGCTTAATTTTGATGTATTAAAAAAAATACGGGGTTATCTGCGCCGTATGGTGGATGCCGGCGGAAGTGATTTACACATTAAAGCCAATGGAGTTGTGCATGCGCGTATCAACGGGGACATTATCCCTTTGTCAGGAGAAATCCTCTCTAAAGAAGATGCGCTTACCTTTGCCAAAGAGTTGTTACGCACACGGTTTCACGAGCTGGTAGAGAAAAAAGAGCTTGATCTTGTCTACCCCTTTGATGAGATGACCCGTTTTCGTATCAATATCTTTTTTCAAATGGAAGGGATATCGGCTGTTTTTCGTCTTATTCCGATTAAAATTTTGACAATTGATGAGCTTAATTTACCTGAAATTGTTCACAGTTTTGCTCAAATGGAACGGGGACTTGTTTTGGTAACGGGTGTAACGGGAAGTGGAAAATCAACGACTCTTGCGGCGATTATCAACGAAATAAATTGGAATAAGCGCAAGCATATTATTACGATTGAAGATCCGATCGAGTTTGTGCATAAAGATCGAAAATGCATCGTTAATCAGCGCAGTGTCGGTCAAGACACTACCAGTTTTGGAAGTGCACTGCGTGCGGCACTGCGTGAAGATCCTGATATTATTCTTGTTGGGGAAATGCGGGATATGGAGACGATTGAGATTGCTTTACACGCGGCAGATACGGGGCATCTTGTTTTTTCAACGCTGCATACGCTGGATGCTAAAGAAACGATTAACCGTATTGTGTCGGTGTTTCCGTCGGTAGAACAAAACCGTGTTCGTATGACCCTTGCTGCGGTTATCAAAGGAGTCGTTTCACAGCGTCTCATCCAAACGGTTGATGGCAAGCGGACAGCAGCGCTGGAAATAATGGTACGAACCGCACGTATTGAACAGCTGATTGCTGAAAACCGTGATTTTGAGATTCCGGATACCATTGCCGAGGGTAAAGAACTGTACAAGTCTCAAACCTTTGACCAGGGAATTTTAGACCTTTATCTTGCAGGACGGATCAGCCGTGATGATGCGTTAATGAATGCGACATCTGCATCGGATCTGAAGCTAAAAATGGAAGGTCTGAGCGGATCAATTGATAAAAATCATATGGGTAATGATGATGAACCTCGTCAATTTGATGAAAGTGAACTGATTGGCTTAAAGCATTAGGGATAAAATTTATAATAATTTAACGTAGGTTTAAGTATAATGCGTCCCATTTTATTTTGAAGGACACACTATGCTAGAAGGCATCGTT
>JAMCPS010000129.1 GCA_023379705.1 Campylobacterota bacterium | reverse complement strand
CGGTAAAAAGCTTGTACCGGCAATTTATGAAAATTTGTCTTATGAGCAAAGACCGCTGCCGTAGATCCAATTTTCAAAGCGATAGCCGCTCCCAAACCGGAAGCACCCACACCTACGGTCCCATTCGGTATTGCCGAGGCGTTGGCGGCAACAGCCGATCCAGCAATACCCGCAAGAACAATCCCCCCCATGCCTCCGCTATGCTCAGGAGTAGCAACATACTTACGCTCCATAGCCCATTTACGCAAATCGGAAAAGGCTTCTTGGTTTTTCCGAATCAAATCTTCTTTATTCATCGTTAACCTCCGTCAATTAAAGCATATCATGCTCACTGGCCCAAGATGGGCAACTCTCAGGCGCTTATTGTAAGACCTATCCTGCAACCACTCCTGATACAGTTCGACCAAGAAGATCGCTCCCTGTTTCAGCTATCTTAAACAAATGAAGATTTTGAACAATCGACGAAACAGTTTGAAGCTGACGGCTTGTGATTTCAACATCTTTGATCTCACGTACCCCCTCAACCATAAGTACAGCAGTTGATATCTGCTCTAACAATACCAAACTGTCTGGATCATCATTTTCAGTCGTTCCAAAATATTTCAAAGCTGCATCAAGTTCTTCCAATAAAGTGTCTGGTTCTAACATTCCATTAAACATAATTCTTCCCCTCATCGTTATTATTCTGATTCCGCCATTAAACCAAAGAAAGCTTAAACTTTCAACTTATTATTTTGCCAAACATCGGTTACTGATTCCCTCCTGCCTGTAGAATTGCCGAAGCTCTGAAACTGCTTCGTCTACATTTTTTCCGGTAAGATCTTTGTGATAGACCATGCGATACTCCTTTAAAATTTCATTAATGTCCGTTACAAATTTGTTGGTGTTTATTTTGGTGTCCCAAGAGATATCAACAGCATTCACTCCGGCTTTTCTCATATTGGATACAAGCCCCTCATGATAACGCTCAGAAACCGTTGAATTTGTGTATTTTTTCAGAGCAGACAGATATCTATTTTTTTGTTTTGTACCATCATCTGTATCGATAAAATATTTTGTGGAGACTCTTTTTTTATCTCCAACACTCTTTTTGGGCGTAACTGTTGAATACCCTTTGACGGCTCTAATACCGGCGTTATCCATATCAAAAGTGACTCTAAATTCCCGGTTTTCAAGAAGTTTGAAAATCTTCTCTTTTAGCCCATGTACTCCTGTTGAAGCTATGAACATTTTCTCTTTCCCAAGCGAAAGCCCATCAATGTACCCTTCATTGCCATAAATCGGAATAGACGGATCTGATAAAAGAAGTTCTCTTGTCAACCCGAAAGGGAGAGGATAGCTAATATCAGGGCGAGATACTTGAACTTCTTTTGGTTTCTTTTTGTCAAGATTCGAATCAGTATTTCTCAACATAAACCCGTTACACATATTGGTATAAAGATCTGTGGAGGGAACAACACAGAATCCTGTCTTGCTCCAATACTTCCATGTGCCCGGATAATATTCATGATCCATAGGTGAGAATAAATTAAAGCGAATCAAATCTTCTTTTGGAAATTTCTTTTCAAGAAAGCCGCCTAGGACTTTTATATCTGCGGCAGATAAATACCCAATTTTAGAAAGCATTGGATGGGATTGATCGATACCACGGCCGACATGGTATAAAGTTTTTGCCCTTTGATCAGTCTGCAAAGAGAATTTATATATAGTGGAATAAACAAGCTTTAAACGGCGTTCATCGTTTAATTTTGAATAGTGTGGCAACCATTCATCGACATAAACCGATGTAAACTGGCGGGTTTTGTCAAACAAGATATATTCAGGAGTTTTAGCGGTTTCGGTTTTATTTTTATCATATGCAGCTTCTTCATCTCCGCTTTTGAACGGGATACGAAAAGTATCATGCAGCCATTCGCAAGCTTCTTTGAAGTCACCACCCATTTTAGCGGTGGCAAGAGAAACGGGGGATCCGCCGGTATTACATCCGAAACAATTACAATAGTTGTCTTTTGGATGTATCGACATGGAAGCACTCTTGTCATGACTTTTATGGGCGGCTTTGTTAAAACATCGGAATTTACGTGTGTTTCCGATTCTTTCAGCCCCAAGCGCTTCAAGAACATCTTCTATCGGTATAGCATCAAGTCTTTCCGTATCATACCGGAGACTCTTTTTACCCGATTCTTTCCCCATTTTGTTTTGGTCCTCTCAATTTCTGCAATTCAGAAACGAGATCGTTGAGAGATTTTTTAGAGGATGGTTCTGTCGTTTCGACAAACTCTTTTATCTTTATCATTGAAGTTACTTTTTGTATTTTCGAAGATAAAGTATCGAGCTTTTTTGAATCACATACAAAGGAAAAAGAGGAGGTTTCATTGCATTTACCCTCGGCGATATCAATCAGCCGAAGAGTTGCATGAGATTTTTCCCCTATATCCAAAAAGGATTCCGCGTACTTACCGAAACATTCGGTTAGCCATCCACCCATAAAATCAAAATTTTGGGATTGAAGAAGATCGATCGCTGTTTGTAGCCGCACTTTTATCAATTCATTTTTAAGAAGTGCCCTATCATCCCAGAATGCACCCATACAAATATCATTGTTAAGCAGTGACAACATAGCCCTGTCCGGAGACTGGCGTATCTCTTCGTTAGAGCGCTCACCGGCATCCCACACATCATATCGTTCAAAAGCCCCAAACCGTGAAGCAAAAACGACATCAAGTGCCTGCTCGTATACATCCGGTTTAATACCGGCTCTTTCAAGAGCGCCCTGATAATCTTTCCCAACCATAATGTAGTTATCTACAAGATGGATAAAAATAGCCGCAAAGTATTCGGCCCCCAACTCATCGTTCCTGATTACTTCAGCTGCTATAGCATCCGATTGGCGCTCGCAGATGTCGTAATATAAAATATTGGCTAATGTCTCAACATCGCCGGCCCATTCCGAGCCCGAAATCCCTTTTTCAAGCATTGTTTTTTTCATCGCTGAAATTTTCAATCGCTCTTTTGGGTCTGGAAGATCCATTTCAAAACGGGGGTTAAACCCCATCTTTTCAATAAAAAGTTGAATATCTTCCGTTCGGGATACGGTTGGGAGCAGCTTGTTAAGCAGCACTCCAGACTCCTTTTCCCACATTCCCTCACCTCGTGTTTTTCTTACATTATAGCATAGAACACACGCCTGACGAGAATACGGGAATACCACCAAAACAACTGCATCTCATTTTTTATTGCTTTATTTATCTCTTAAATCATCTGTTGACTTATCGTTAAACTTTAGCTAAAATTCTTGCGTTGTGTTTAAAATTATACCGCAAAAGGACAAAAATGCGTACTTCTAAAATTATTCTTTCGATTGTTGCTTCAGCTACCGTAGCAAGCATCGCATCGGCAGGTGACTTTCAGGTTCTTGGAAGCAAAGCTTCATCAATGGGTGGAGCAGGTGTTGCAACATCCCCATCCGCTTTAGCTTCTTACAACAACCCGGCATTGCTTGGTACAAATCCAGAAAAATTAAGTATCCATATCGGTGCAGGCGTAACAGCAAAAGACACAGGTGCAGGTGAGTCTATCGGTGATTTGAATGATCTTGATTTTAGCGGTCTTAAAGATGCTGCTGACGGAAACGCAGACAATTTAACCGCTGATCAAATTGCAGCACTCGGATCAGCCCAAAGCATTATTGTTGGAATGGACGGAAAAGGTATTGCCATGAGTCCAAATGCTGACTTCGGGGTTTCATACGGGGCTTTCGGTACGGGGTTATTTGTAACATCCGATATTGGTGCTCATGCAAATGTTTTACAAAGTCATACGGATATGATCTTTGAAACCTCTGTGCCAGGTACCTATGTTGACGTATTGACGGGTAATGCGAAAACCTTGGCTGAATATCAAGCATCTGTGAATCTTGCAATCTCTTCTGCCTGGTAATCCAGGCATCATCACTAAATAAGGATACCGATGAAATACACCATTCTAATCGCTCTCTCTGCAGTTGCGGCAATGACAATGACAGGATGTGCAGTAAAAGCCGGAAATGAAACTCTTGGCAAGATGGACAAAGCTCAGATCGAGCATAGTATCGTAAAGGGCAAATCTACAAAATCTGATGTTAAATCATTGTTTGGCGACCCGGACAAAACCGATTTCGACAATAACGGTAATGAGAAATGGACATACACTCATGTACGTAAAGATGCAAAAGCGGTTAATTACATTCCTGTAGCAAACTGGTTTGTTGCCGGTACAAACGATACGACAAAATCACTGATCGTACTTTTTAATGACAACGGTACTGTTAAAAACTTTATCAACTCAGACGCCAAAGGTGAAACCAAAGGCGGCCTTCTCCAATAACATCTTCCAAGCCATCTGGCTTGGGGTTTGATCGAGCATAGTGGGTGTGTTTCCCTCCTCGTTCCCGCTATGCTCCGCCAAGCTCCAACTCAAAATGAAGGCACAACCTATGTCACCAATAATCAAACAATACAAAGAATTTACTATTCAGCCGAGAGGTGAAAGCGGTTGGTGGGATCTATTCAGAAATAAAAAATTTGAGGCTTCTCTCCCTAACGAAGAAGAAGCAAGAAGAGTAATTTGGTTGAAGACAGGAAAAGAAGTCTACATAACCGAAGATATGATGACGCCCGTTTCACTTGATGGTTGATTTCTATTGCACTCTATGCGTACACTTAGTGTTGGCTGGAGTGATTCAGACATATTAAAATAATATTGACGGGCAGGACACTGACCCGGTTCAATATTGCACTCTTTAAACTTCAGACAATCAATCAATTCGCATACATGAATTTCACTCATCAGTATCGCTCCTTAGATTGTAATTTCTGAAAATAAATTGATTCATTTTCCTGTTGTTTGAAAGTTGCTTCCGCACCAAGGGCTTTGATCTTATTGACGTTCGACGAAAGATCATTTACCTTTTTAAGTTCAAACAGCTGCTTCTCAAGAACTAAAGCAAGCGCAGCTTCATGTTCCACTAAAGCTTTATACTCAACCGTTTGAGCTTTTAACTCCTGGGTATTTTTTTCAATTTGCGCTGCATATGCTTCAAGATTTCGATCGATAGGTATAAGATTTTGGGTCAACATAACTCTCTCGATATCCATAAACACTTGAATGATATTTGGTTCGCATACGCACGCTTCAACAGAAGATGCGAACATTACTCCCAATAGAATCTTTTTATACATCCCCCTACTCCTCCATAAAGCTTTTTTCATTTAGGATTGAGGCTTTCAAAACCCCTTTCTTTTCTGAACGGTTCAAGTTTGTTTCAGCACTCAAAGCATTAATTTCATTACTTACGCCGATCAGATCTGAATTTTTCTTTGATTGAAATGCCACTCCTTTCATAACGAGAGCCTGCTCTTTTTTCAATCTGGCGATTTTTTCAGCATCTTCGGCACCAATAGACATTGATTCATAACTTCGCTTTACGATCGCTCCAAGATCATTTAATGAATTGGCAAAAGCAGTGTCCGATTCAAAATAGTTAGCGTTCATTCCATCTTTTGCTATAACTGCATTTGGGGCGTCAACGCAGCCACACCCCCAAGCTGATAAAGAAAACAGCGTAGAGGCGATTATAGCCCCTCTCAGCAATGTATTTTTATTCATTTGGCATCCCTAGATTAATAACAGTCATATTTCGATCGGTAATTTCATTTTCATAGATGTAATACGTTACCGGTTTACCTGAAGAATCCAGAACCGGCATTCCATCTTTTGTATAGGTATAGAAAAGGTATTTTCCGTTTTTATAATGAGCAAGAGGAACAAAATAGTTTTGCCCCACTTCAATCATTCTCGGTTCTGTTTCGTTAACCTCTTTCCATTTTATTTTACTCCCGGCAGGGACCATAATTTGATAATACGGTTTTTCTTTGACATTTGAAACAATTCCCCAAATGGCCACAACAGATAAAATGGTTATTGCCACCGTAGAAGCAATAACTTTTGGGAGCTCTTTCTTTTTTTTCTCAGATTCCGGAGGATACATTTTAATGAAGCGTTTTTCCACTTCCTGAAAGATTCTTGCCGTATGCCCTTTAAAAGTTCGATTCAAATCCATTTCGGTGTAAATAAAATCCTCGCA
>JAMCPS010000128.1 GCA_023379705.1 Campylobacterota bacterium | reverse complement strand
TCATTTTCATTCATATCTTGAAAGTCTGTTTGTGCCAATGAAAAATTTATATCTCGAATGACTCTTTCCACGGTTTTTAAACTTTCTTTGGTGCTTTTTTCTACATTTTCTTTAACATCAAACAAGGTTTCATCGGTATTTTTGACCTGTGCTTGTATCTGTTTTTTGGCATCTTTTGAAAGCCTTGTTACACTTTCCTCAATCCGTCGTCGTCTATCCAATTCTAGTTGAGCATTTTTACTTTTTTCACCAATTAATAACTCAATATTTCTATATGTCTCTTGAAAAGTATCAATATCTATTTGACTCATTATATTTTTATAGAACACATAATCTTGTTCTACTTTTTTTCCCATTGTCATACCGCGAGGTTTTGAAAGAGCAAAATTACTCTTTATTCTGTATAACTCATCAAAAGCTTTTCGCTCTGCGTCAATCAACTTTAATGCCGCTATTTCCTTATCTTCAGTTGCATCAACTTCCAATAGTACATGGTTTAAATTATCGACAATACCAACACAGTCTTTTTCGTGTTCTTTGTTCTCAATAGAGTCTAATATTTTGTAAAGATCTCTTGCAAATTCATCTTTTTTTGCTTTCTTTTTTTTCTCTTCTTTTTTTAATAATTCATCCCGCTTTACGTTGTCTGATTTAATTTTTGTATAATATTCTGCATATTCACCCTTATCGTTAAAAAAATCTTTTGCTGTTTGAACAAAAAAGTTTATAAGAATATCTCGCATTTCACGAAAAGCACCAGACTCTTGAAAGCCTTCTCTACCAGCTTTTTCTTTTAAATTATCGTTTACTCCAGATTGTAATCTAATAGCACCTATCAATCTTCGATAAGACCAATAAGAGTTTCCGGCGTGCTTACTTCTTCTATATTCTATATCTAAAAAATCGTGTTTATTATTACCATAAGGCAGAATCCGTATTCCGTCTTTATATACATACATTCCACCATATTTATAGAGCTTGCTATTAAGCATTGCGTGTGTCTCTTTATCTAAAAGAGACTCTACTTGATTTCCCTGAATAGTCGTAACTACGATTTCAAACGATCCACAGTTTGTATGCTTCCCTTTGCTCTTCGTCCAAGGTACTACATACTCTTCCGTTTGCTCTTCACCGAAAATTTTAACTTTTCCAATAAATTGCCCAAACTCATTAAATTTTCCGATAAAAAGATGATCACCTTTTGCAAATTCTTCTTCAGTAAAAAAGTTTGTATCCGAAATAACATCTTCATAATATTCCGGATATTTATAATCTCTAAAATGTGTTTTTAATGGAATTTTTTTGTGCTCTGGCATAACGTCATCCGTAAATCCGATAAGCATTTTTTTGAGGTTTGGTGCATCATCATCAATTGTATTATCTTCTAAATCATCAAGAATAAGAGGATTGGATGGAAAAATATAAAATCGTGTTCCCGTCGAATCATTAATAAATTTACACGGTTCCTGTAAATTTCGTTCCCTTTTTTCAATATTGAAGTTTTCAAACGTATTAAAATCTTCAAGAATTGTATTCATTGCATCTTTTTCAATTTTAGAGGCTAACTTCTCAATATGAGTTCTTGTTTCAACAATGATTTTTTGAATTTGCTCATGTGTCGGAAATGTTTCAAACTCTTCAATCGGAATATAGATATCTTCAAGGTTTAATCCCGGTAACTCAAATAACCGCCAATTTATAAAACTCACAACATAATTATGACTTTCATCTCCTCTTTGTGCTTTAGTTAGGATCAATACCTGACTACCTAACATTGCAATCGCAAGTCTACCGATACCTTTTTCTCCCATTACAGGACGTAAAGTTTTCCCTTCCGGAATTTTTATATCTTTTAATCCACCGAATTCGCTTTTTACTTTACTTTCCGTGCCTATTGTAAGCCATCGATTTTCAAATTCATTTTTGGTCATTCCAAAACCGTCATCCCGGAGAATAAGTAATCCATCAGACCTAAAATAATCTACTATCACATTATCAGCATACGCATCATAAGCATTTTTAAACAACTCACTTATAGCTGTCGGAATACCGGATATTTGTTGACGTCCCAACATATCCAATGCTCTTGCTCTCGCCTTAAAACCTGCCATTTACCGCCCTAATTTAATACTAATTTGTTCAATTATTGAACTTATATCTTTTTTTATTTCTTTTCCCAAAAACCTAAGCACTATCCAGCCCTCAGATTTTAGTCTCTCGTTCACTTCACGATCACGCTCGATATTTCGCCGTATCTTCGTTTCCCAAAAGTCAACATTTGTTTTAAAACGCTCACCTTCAAGATACTTTTTTCCGTGCCAAAACTCGCTGTCACAGAATATAGCTACTTTTTGCTTACGGAATACAATATCGGGTTTTCCGAAAATAGTTTTATCATTAACACGATAGCGGAAACCTCGTTTCCATAGCTCACGGCGTAACAAAAGTTCGATGGTTGTATTTTTGGATTTGATGCGTGACATATTGTAAGAACGGGAGTTTTTATCTGCCATGACAGCATTATAACGTGAAGAAAAAGGAAATGAATTAAGAGAGGAAGATGTATCCCCGACAAGAGCGAGGATGACATAAAAATCACCCTTCGACAAGCTCAGGGCGAACGGGAAATTTACTCGATTTCAGCGTCGATGACGTCGTCATCTTTTTTAGCATTTGAAGAGGCAGCTGCTTCGCCGCCTTCGTTTTGTTTGTACATCTGCTCTGCCATTTTGTGGCTAACATCTGCCAGTTTTTTCGTTGCTGCTTCGATTTGCTCTTTGGTAGCATCGGTGTCTTTAAGAATCGCTTTAAGTTCTGCAAGCGCTTCTTCGATTGCCGCTTTTTCAGATGCATCAATTTTATCAGCCATCTCTTCAAGAGATTTTTCAGTTTGACTGGCAAGTGCATCCGCTTGATTGCGAAGATCTACGATCTCTTTACGCGCTGCGTCTTCTGCTTTGTGGTTTTCTGCGTCTTGGACCATTTTGTTGATCTCTTCTTCGCTCAACCCGCTTGAACCGGAAATAGTGATTGACTGAGATTTACCAGTCCCTTTATCTGTTGAGCTTACTGTCAAAATACCGTTGGCATCAATGTCAAACGTTACTTCGATTTGTGGTACACCGCGTTTTGCAGCAGGAATACCGGTAAGTTCAAACAAACCAAGAGATTTATTGTCACGTGCGAACTCGCGCTCACCTTGACCTACAGAGATACTAACCGCTGGCTGATTGTCTTCTGCAGTTGAGAACACTTGAGATTTTTTAACCGGGATGGTTGTCCCTTTCTCGATGATCTTCGTCATAACACCGCCAAGGGTTTCGATCCCAAGAGACAACGGTGTAACGTCAAGAAGAAGAACGTCTTTAACGTCTCCACGTAAAACCCCACCTTGGATCGCGGCACCAGCAGCAACAACCTCATCCGGGTTTACACCCTTGTTAAGTGTTTTACCGCCGAATTCATCAGATACCATTTTCTGTGCGATTGGAAGACGCGTAGATCCACCAACCATGATCACTTCATTGATCTCATTGTTACTCATCCCTGCATCTTTCATCGCAGTTTTGATGTGAGAAATCGTCTCTTTTACCAAAACATCGATCATTCCCTCGAACTTAGCACGTGTCAATTTAACAACCAAGTGTTTTGGACCCGTTGCATCCGCTGTAATAAACGGCAAGTTAATCTCTGTCTCTTCCGCAGATGAAAGCTCTTTTTTGGCGTTTTCAGCCGCATCTTTAAGACGCTGAAGTGCCATCTTGTCCGCTTTAAGATCGATACCGTGATCCGATTTGAACTCTGATGCCAAGAAGTCAACGATTTTATTATCGAAATCATCTCCACCCAAGAACGCATTACCGTCTGTTGAAAGAACTTCGAAAGTCCCCTCACTGATCTCAAGAACCGTTACGTCAAACGTTCCGCCCCCTAGATCGTAAACGAGAACTTTCTCATCCCCTTTTGAATCCAAACCATACGCCAAAGCAGAAGCAGTCGGCTCGTTGATGATACGCAAAACGTTCAATCCTGCGATCGTTCCCGCTTCTTTTGTCGCTTTACGCTGTGCATCATTAAAATACGCAGGAACAGTAATAACCGCATCGGTTACTGCTTGACCCAAGTATGACTCTGCGTCCGCTTTCAATTTTGAAAGGATTTTTGCAGAAATCTCTTGTGGCGTGTAAATTTTACCCGCAACATCAACTGCAGCCATGCCGTTTTTGTCCACGATTTTATACGTTACTTTATCGTGTGCCTCTTTTGCTTTTTCCTCGTTCATCATAAGGCCCATGATACGTTTTACAGAGTAAATCGTTTTATCCGGATTTGTGATTGCTTGACGTTTTGCAGGATCACCTACTAAAATTTCACCCTTATCGGTAAAGGCTACAACCGATGGTGTTGTATTTTTTCCCTCTTTGTTAGGGATAATTTTCGCTTCGCCGCCCTCATAGACAGCAACACATGAGTTTGTAGTTCCTAAATCGATACCAATTACTTTTGACATATTAAATTCCTTATTTTTATTTTATTGTTTAGTTTGCTATTACGACCATTGCATCACGCAACGTTCGTTCTTTATACTTATACCCTTTTTGAAAGGTATTAACGATCTCTCCGCTCTCGTGAGCGTCGCTATCAACTTTTTGTACCGCGTTGTGAATCTCCGGATCAAACGGATGACTCTCATCAACCGGTGTAACACCATGTTTTTCAAGAACACTGAGCATTTGCTTGAGCGTCAGTTCAACACCCTCTTGCAACTTCTCCAAAAGAACCGCTGGTTCTGCTTCGATAGCCGTTGCAGCGATTGCCATTGACAATGAATCCACTACCGGAATCAAATCTTTGGCAAATTTTTCATTGGAGTATTCCAACGCTTGATATTTCTCACGCTCTAGACGTTTTTTGATATTATCAAAATCAGCATGTACGCGAGCGTACGTATCTTTTAAAGATGCTAATTCTTCTTTTACTTTTGTTAGTTCGTCTTTTTCTTCTTGCACATCGCTCTCTTCGAGAACAACTTGCTCCTCGACTTCCGACGTTTCATTAATTTCATTTGACATAAATCTAAGACCCCTTATTTTTGAAATCTGACAGCATTATAATACATTGAGTCATATGTTGTCAAGAGATATATGAATTTTTTTATTCATATTAGTTGAGTCTGCTACTATCAAGTGTATTTATTCGCAAACATAGTGTTATAATAGCACTTAAAAAGGAAAATAATGATCCTAAATAAATTTAAATGGTTACTTTACATTATATTCCTGATCTTGTTTACCTTATATTTATGGACTACCCCGCCGCCTCTGAACATTGACCCAAAAGCATGGAAACTGTTTGCCATTTTCAGTGCCACTATTTTTTCTATTTTATTGAACCTTTTCCCTATTATTGCCGCTTCCATCATAGCATTGGCAGCCAGTGTTTTAAGCGGTATCGTTGAACCTGCAAAAGCGTATGCCGGATTTTCGGAAAGTTTTATTCTCCTCATCGTCGCCGCCTTTTTGGTTTCCCATGCCGTACATAAATCGGGGCTCGGGAAACGCTTGTCGCTTCATATGATCAAACACTTTGGAAAATCAACTCTCGGACTTGGATACAGCGTGATGCTCACCGATTTACTGATTGCTCCTGCATTTCCTAGTAACACTGCTCGCTCCGGTGTTTTGTACCCATTGGTTTATGGTCTCGCGCATGACTGCGGCTCCAAGGTGGGCGATGGTACTCAAAAAAAAGTGGGAAGCTATTTAATGATGACCTCGATGGCGGGGCTTACCGTTTCTTCTGCCATGTGGCTCACTGCTATGGCTGTCAATCCTGTGGGAACGAGAATCGCCGAAACGATGGGTATTCACATCACCTTCTCCTCTTGGCTCATGGCATCTATGGTTCCTACGCTGATTGCCTTTATGTCCATACCCTGGGTTTTGCACCGTATCTATCCACCGCAACTCACTTCAACCCCTGATGCCACCGCTAATGCACAAACCATGCTGGATGTCATGGGACCTCTCAGCCGTAATGAATGGATTACCGCCTGTGTATTTTTAGGGATGCTGATCCTCTGGTCACTCTCAGGATTTTTTTCGATCGATAAAGCGGCTGTTGCCTTTGGAGGACTAGGTATCCTCATCGCTACAAAGGTTTTTACCGTGGAGGATTTTCGCTCACAGGGAGAGGCGCTTAGTACCCTCATTTGGTTTGCGATTCTTTTTGCGCTTAGTACCCAACTTGCCGAAATGGGTTTTATGAGTGCGGTTGCTAACCATTTTACCTCCTATCTGTCAGGCATGTCCTGGATATCTGTTTATACTTTACTCATCGTTTTGTATGTAGCAATACATTACTTTTTTGTCTCTCAGAGTGCTCATTTACTTGCCCTCTTCGGACTTTTTTTGAGTATCGGTATGAGTGCAGGCGTACCGGGTGAATTAATGGCCTTGATGCTGCTTTTTGCTACAAACTTCAATGCGATCATTACCCCGCAAGGCTCATCCGCCAATGCCATTTATTTGAGTTCAGGTTACATTACGGCACGTGAAATCTACATTTACGGGGGAGCCATCACCCTTTTGAACCTTATTATCTATCTTACTATCGGGACGCCATGGATTTTGGCTATCATTCATCCATGAAAACTGCATTTATACGCGTAGGCCGATACGGTCTTAAAATAACACTTGCTGCTCTTGGTTTAGGTGCTGTTTTATATCTGCTGTTATTTACCTCTTTGGGTAACAGTGTGTTTAAACCTCTTATAGAAAAAAATCTTACAACTGTTTTTAACACGCCTATACGTATTGATACATTTGCCCTTACCCACAATGCATTAACGATACAGTTTCATGACACAGTTGGAAATAGTGTGAATGTACAAGGTCAATTTTCACTTATCACGCTCAACCTTCATGCACTTTATCACGCCAAAATAGTACAAAATGGGGGGCTCAATACCTTTGGCCTTCCTCTCAAAACTTCAGGTTCCCTCAACGGAGGGTATGGGCTTATGAGGGTTCAAGGTTCTGTAAATCTCTTTAACGGCGATATACTCTACCATCTCAAGCTTAACCATTTACGCCTTTGTGATTTGCATGTTTTTATCAAGAACATTGATTATCAAAGTCTCATGAAATGGCTTGAGTATCCACATCAAAGCTCTACCGTACTGACAGGAGAAATGGATCTCCATGGTATTAACCGTCGTGATGTCCAGGGCAATGTGACACTACGTACCCATACGCAAAACTTTTCTCCCTCTGAACTTGTGGATGACAACTCATCATTTGATTTTCTCTCACTCTTTACCGATGATCAGGGTAAAATTCAACCCTTTCATCTCAATCTCACTCTAAATGCATCGGTAGATGAACTTGGTATCCTAGAACAATTCGCCATGCTCCCCCTACGTGGAAGCGCTAATCTCAACACCACCATACAAGGAGATCAAGAGCGCCTTGTCCTTGATGCCAAAAGCAACCTAGCACGTAGCTCAAGCCATGCACGTGTTCATTGGAAACGGTTGCGCCCATCCTATATCTATGTAGATATGAAACATGCTGATGCGGCAGCCCTTTTCTGGCTCTTCTCCTTGCCTTCCCCCATAGAAGGAGAAGTTAACCTCAATGCCGAATCCACTATCACTAAAACTACCATAAACCTCAGCCTAAGCCGCGGTCTGACCCATCCCGATATTTTAAAACGCCAATACCGCTTAACACAGCCTCAAACCCGTTTTAGTACGAACATTTCGGCTCAAGCCACACCCAAAATGATCCACTATCAAGCTCTCTTCAAATCTGATTTAGCACGCACACAAATAAATAATACCACCACTCACGAGGGGATGTTACATGATCTGCTGAAAGCCATCCCCTAGTCTGCTCATCAAAGGGGAAATTTAACCCCCCTGTCTATAATCACTCTATGAAAAATCTATCAACTGTTCTCGATTATCACAATCGAACCAAGCACCATTCACACCGATATGCCGCCAGTCTAGGCTATATGGACTGGGAAACACAACCCAATCCTTTTCGCTCCTACCGCGATGCGCAAAACATTCCACTAGTATTTTCACACATAGATCCGCCCTATCATCTTTTGTTTGAACCTAATGCTTTACCGCAAGCACCGACGTGTCTTGAATCCCTTTCACATCTCCTACGCTACTCACTTGGACTCGCCGCAGTCAAACAACAAGGTACTTCATCATGGGCACTGCGATGCAATGCCTCCAGTGGAAATCTTCATCCCACTGAGTGTTATGTCATCGCTCCCCCCACATCCGGATTATCAGATAGCTATACCCTCTCACATTATGCACCAAAAGCACACGCCCTAGAAGTACTGCATACCTTTGATACACCTATTGAGGGGATGGGTGAAGAGGGCTATCTCATTGTTTTGAGCTCGGTCATTTGGAGAGAAGCATGGAAATACGGAGAACGTTGCTGGAGATATTGCCAACTTGATGCGGGTCACGCCCAAGAGGCCCTTCGCCTGAGCGCCAAGAGTCTGGGATGGAACAGTACGCTCTTGAGTGTAGACACCTCAATACTTGCAAAAGTGTGCGGATTAGATCAGTTTGATCGCTTTCACCCCGATGAACGTGAGTCTGCCGATATGATGCTCTGGATTTCTCCCAAAGAAGCTCCCAATTCGCTGATTCTCCCCAGCACACCAAATCTCACTTCCGTCGCCAATACCCTCAGCCCTGACCATCACCCGTGGCCGATATTAGCGGTGATTGATGAAGCAACACAGGGAACCTATATTTCTGACTCAATGATGGATACCAAACGCATCACGCCAAATCCCTCCAGAGGTTCTGCCGAGATCTTTCTCAAACGCCGAAGCGCGCAGGCCATGGACGGCTCATCGATTACGAAAGAGCAGTTCGTTCAGTTGCTCAACGCCTGTGATGATCTACACGATACGCCCGATGTACACTTTGTCCTCTTTGTACATCGGGTCATCGGAATGCAACCTGGTCTTTACCTCTTAGTCCGTAATAGCGATGAGATACTCGCTTTGAGTGAATCTATCAATCCTGCCTACGATTGGATCGAACAAGACGTGTTATCCAACCGCCTCTTCTTACTGCGTACGGGTGATTACCGAGGAGCTTCCAAAATGATCTCCTGTAATCAGGACATCGCAAAAGACAGTGCCTTTAGCATGGGGATGCTGTGCCGCTTTTCCACAACACTCGAAGAACAGGGATCACCTGCCTACAAGCACCTCTATCATGAGTGCGGGGCGCTGGGACAAATGCTTTATTGCGAAGCGACCACCATGGGACTAAGTGCCACAGGTATCGGCTGTTTCTTGGACGATGAAATGCACCAACTTTTAGGTATAACAAACGAGCGTTATCAGAGTTTGTACCACTTCACGATTGGACGCGCCATCGTCGATACGCGACTCGCGACCCTAGAACCCTACGCACATCTTCATCCCTTTGTCTGAGCATCCGTCAGGGTCAGACATAAAATTACTTTTTTCCCCTGAGCATGGAGCACTTCGGCGGCTTCAGTGAGGGTCGTTCCTGTGGTGACAATATCATCAACCAAAATAACCTCCTCTTCGCTAAACTCAACGTACATAAATTCTCTGGGATTCGCCAACCGCTCTTGAACACTTTTTCCCGCATATTTATGATGCTGTGATGCACGCATTTTTCCGTACAACGGGGTAATAAGCCGTGATTTGAGTGCACGGTTGAGAATCGCCGTATGTGCGTAACCGCTTTTCACATGATCATCGATACTAATGGATGCCACCTTTTTTTCATAGCTCCACTCTTTGGCGAACTGTTGCATCGAACGCTTTGCCATAATAGTGTATAGGTAATGACCCAAATCGGTATGTTTCGTGAGAAGTAAGGGTTCGATGTCACTGTAGGAGAAAAAAGAGTAAACGGGAATGGAACCTAAAATTTTGCGTTTATAGAGATTAGGGGTTAAAAAGTTATCCTGACATGTCTTGCAAATATGCGAGAAGATACTCCATCTTTCACATAACATACATCTCATAATTAATTCTCGAAAAACTTGTTTTTCGTAGCTTTAGGGGGATGCAAGGGACAATTTGTCCCTGCCACTGAAACGGATGTATTCGTTTTAGTGTATAACATAATGATTAGTCCATTTTGAGAACAGACATAAAGGCCTCTTGGGGAAGTTGCACTTTTCCGATCGCCTTCATCCGTTTTTTACCCTCTTTTTGTTTATCAAGAAGTTTACGTTTACGGGAGATATCTCCGCCGTAACACTTGGCCGTCACGTTTTTACCCATGGATTTCACGGTCTCTCTGGCAATAACACGATTACCGATTGACGCCTGGATCGCTACTTCAAACAGCTGTCGAGGGACAATCTCTTTCATATTGCTCACTAGTGATCGTCCACGGTGTTCTGCAGAGGTACGTGGTACAATAACGCTCAAAGCATCCACGACTTCACCTGCGACACGAACATCGAGCTTGACCAAATCGCCATCACGAAACTCGATAGGATCGTAGTCGAAACTCGCATACCCTTTGGACGTCGATTTGAGTTTGTCGTAAAAATCAACCACGATCTCATTCATCGGCATGACGTAGATAAGCATGACGCGTGTCTCATTGAGATACTCCATCTTCTCCTGCATCCCGCGCTTATTGGTCAATAGCGTGATGACATTGCCCAAATAATCGGTTGGAGTGATCACTGTTGCACGCACATACGGTTCTTCAATTTTGTCAATGAACTGCGGTTCGGGGAGTTCGCTTGGATTTTGTACCTCAACCATTGTTCCATCGGTTTTATAGACTTTATAGATAACCGAGGGAGCCGTTGCGATGAGATCGAGATTAAACTCTCTCTCCAAGCGCTCTTTGATAACTTCCATATGAAGCATTCCCAAAAATCCGACCCGAAATCCAAATCCAAGCGCCACTGAGGTTTCAGGTTCATAACTTAAGCTGCTGTCATTGAGTTTTAGTTTATCGAGTGCATCACGTACCGCTTCAAACTCATCGGTATCAATCGGATAAAGCCCTGCAAATACAAAAGGCTTAGCGGGAGCATACTCACCGACAGGCTCACGTGCGGGATTACGAGCATCCGTGATGGTATCCCCTACACGAATCGTCCCCACTTCTTTGACACCCAGCACAACAATTCCGATTTCGCCACTTTTAATGCTTTGAGTCTTTTGACGTTTCAGGGGATGAGGGTACATCAGCTCCAATACCGTATGGTTATCACCATTGTGCATGAGCTTGATCATCTGACCCATCTTGATTTCACCATCAAACACACGTACAAGTGCCATAGCTCCCTGATACGCATCAAACCACGAATCGTAAATAATTGCTTTGGTCGTCGCATTGGAATCACCCACAGGTGCAGGAATACGATCAACGATCGCATCAATCAGCTCACGAATACCCACACCCGTTTTTGCCGAAATCAATACTGCATCGGTTGCATCGATACCGATCGTCGTTTCGATCTCTTCCGCAACCCGCTCAGGTTCCGCTGCTGGAAGATCGATTTTGTTGATAACAGGGATAAGGGTGAGATTGTTTTCCATCGCCATATAAACGTTGGCAATGGTCTGTGCCTCAACTCCTTGCGCCGCATCGACAATCAGCAAGGCTCCATCAGACGATGCAAGTGATTTAGATACTTCATAACTAAAATCAACGTGGCCCGGAGTATCGATCAGATTGAGGATGTAGTGCTGACCGTCTTTAACATAATCCAAGCGGACACTTTGCGCTTTAATCGTAATCCCGCGCTCTTGCTCAATATCCATGGTATCCATCATCTGTTTGCTAAGCTCACGATCCGAAACCGCTCCACATTCTTGGATAATACGGTCTGCTAAAGTACTCTTACCGTGGTCGATGTGAGCAATGATTGAAAAGTTACGAATGTTGTCCATGTTTTTACTTATCTCATTTATTTAATATTAGGCTTATTATAGCGAAAAGTGCCTTACAGAGGCTTCATGACTGACGCTTCTTCTCTAGCCAATTCAGCATAATACAACCCATGAATCACTATAATAAACGATAAATTCACCCTAAAGAGACCCATGAAAAAGAAATCCTCCATCGAAATCTGTCTTTTCCCCGCAGCAGGTTACGGAACCCGCTTTTTACCGGCAACCAAATCAATGCCAAAAGAGATGCTTCCTATCCTTACCAAGCCTCTTATTCAATATGGGGTTGAAGAGGCCATGAATGCCGGAATGTATACAATGGCCATCGTAACAGGGCGTGGAAAACGGGCGATTGAGGATCATTTCGATATCAGCTACGAGCTGGAGCACCAAATCAAAGGAACTAGCAAAGAGAAGATGCTCACCGACATACGTCATATCATTGATAAATGTACTTTTTCCTATACTCGGCAAAAAGAGATGAAAGGATTAGGTCACGCAATCTTAACGGGCCAACCACTTGTTGGTCATGAACCTTTTGCGGTTATTTTAGCTGATGATCTGTGCGTAAACGAAGCTGAAGGTGTTTTGGCTCAAATGGTAAAACTGTATGAAACATACCAATGTTCGATTGTTGCTATTGAAGAAATCGATCCAGAGCAGACCGACAAATACGGTGTTATTGCGGGTGTTGAGATCGAACCCGGTATTTATCGTGTCAGCACCATGGTTGAAAAACCTGCCCCCTCCGATGCTCCGACTAATCTCGCCATCATCGGACGCTATATCCTTACCCCTGATATCTTTGATGTTTTACAGCAAACCAAGCCCGGTAAAGGCGGAGAAATTCAAATTACCGATGCACTCATGGAACAAGCACTTCAAGGCAACGTTATCGCGTACAAATTCCGCGGAAAACGTTACGATTGCGGGAGTATTGATGGATACGTTCAAGCAACCGTTGAACTTTATAACGAAATGAAAGACGCGTAATAAGGCTCTCTAAAGAAATCCTTTAGAGAAAAAGAAGTTAACTAAATAGAGAGTTTACGCTCTCATTGTGATACACACGACGGATAACCTCTGCAAACAACGGAGCAACGCTGATGACTTTAATCTTATCGCTGTGGCCACGAAGAACAAGTGTGTTCGAAACAACAAGCTCATCGAGTTCGCCGTTATTAATATTGTCATAGGCATTGCCGCTAAGAACGGCATGTGTCGCACATGCCATGACAGAATTTGCTCCCCGCTTTTTAAGTACGGCTGCGGCTTTTACCATTGTTCCCGCCGTATCCACCATGTCGTCAATCATAATGACATCTTTACCTTCAACATCACCAATAATATTCATGACCTCAGCTTCATTCGCTTTTTCACGACGCTTGTCAACGATAACCATTTCAAGCCCTAGCTTTTCCGCAAAATAACGAGCCCGTGCAACACCACCGATATCTGGTGAAGCGATCACAGGATTAGCCAAGTTTTTGGAGCTAATATACTCTTGAAATATAATCGAACCATAGAGATTATCGACAGGGATATCAAAAAATCCTTGGATCTGACCTGCATGCAAGTCAATCGTAACGACTCGATCTACCCCTGCTTTTTCAAACATATCGGCTACTAAACGTGCCGTAATCGGGACACGAGGTGCGGCTTTTCGGTCTTGGCGAGCATATCCGAAATAAGGAACAACCGCAGTAATAGAGCTTGCTGACGAACGGCGAAGCGCATCGGTCATAATCAAGAGTTCCATCAAGTTATCATTGGAAGGGGCGCCGGTGCTTTGTATAATAAAGACATCACGTCCACGAACACTTTCAGCAATCTGAACGTTTATCTCACCGTCACTAAAACGTTTTATTTCCGCCTTTGAAAGGGGAACATCGAGTGTTTTACAAACTTCTACCGAAAATTCGGTACATGATGAACCGCTGAAAATTTTATATCCGCGCATGCGCACATCCTCTTGACGTAAATTAAGTATCGAAATTGTAACCTGATATCACTTAGGATTAGGTTCGATAATCCGCATTGATCTTCACGTATTCATGACCTAAATCACATCCATACGCCACAAAACTACCGCTATTTAATCCTATATCACAGTGAATGGTAAATGCCTCTTTTTGCATGACTGCTGCAGCAAACGGTTCTAATGTCTCATCAAAAAGAAGTTCTCCTTTTTTATAAACACACACATCGTCAAACCAGATACTCAAAGTACTCTCATCACACTCGATACCGCTCGCACCAACTGTAGAAGCTATACGTCCCCAGTTAGGGTCTTCTCCAAACAAAGCTGTTTTAACCAACAGTGAATTACTAAGTGCTTTGGCTGCGATCTCTGCTTGATCATTATCTTTTGCACCTGTTACTTTGTACGACACCAATTTCGTCGCTCCCTCGCCATCGCGTACCATCTCTTTGGCTAAAAAGAGCATGATGGCTTCGAGTGCCCCCCGAAAAGCTTCTGGATGAAACGCACCGCTTTTTCCATTGGCCATGACCAATACAGTATCATTGGTCGAAGTATCCCCATCTACACTGGCTGCATTAAACGTTGTTTTAGTACACTCATCTAAGACACTTTGAATCGTTTTTTGATCGACTAGAGCATCGGTGGTAATAAAACACAGCATAGTTGCCATTGCAGGATTGATCATCCCCGCACCCTTTGCCATTGCTCCGATACGAAATGATTTACCGCCATCAAGTTTTACTTCAAATGCAATACGCTTTGCAAACGTGTCCGTTGTCATGATGGCTTCTGATGCATTTTTTCCCTCACGTGCTGAGAGATCAAATTTCATCGCACCCTCAATTATTTTTGCCTTTGGAAGACGCACGCCAATAACACCCGTAGAACTCATAACGGGATGTTGGATCTGCGGAAATTTATTGCTTAGGGCATTTAAAACCTCGTCAATGTCTTCGATTCCCGCAGGCCCGGTCATCGCATTGGCATTTTTGGCATTAATTAGGACAAAATTTCCCTCAAATTGCCCTTTTTTACGGAAGTGACGTATTGGTGCGGCTGTCATTTTATTGGTAGTAAATACGGATGCCATCATACATGGGACATCGGAATAGATAAATGCGAGATCTTTCGCTCCCTCTTTTTTAAGACCGATATGGATACCATCAGCATAAAACCCTGTTGCGGAACATACTCCGCCATCAATACTTTCTATAGTGTACATAGGAAAAAACTCCAAAATCATTAAAGTACCATATTATAAACAGTCGAGCAATAGAATAAGGTTAAAGTTTTATATTTGAAAAAGTCGAGGAAAGTTAAGAAAAAAGATCGGGAAGGACTCCCGAAATGCGTGGGACACCACGCGGGAAGTTACGAATCTTTTTTAAGAGTACGAAGCTCGGAAGCAGCGATTCTGATTTTTTTCGTGGTTCCGTCTTCAAGCGTAATACGAACAGTGCGAAGGTTTGGTAAAAAACGACGCTTAGTTCTGTTTTTAGCATGAGAAACGTTATTCCCGCTCATTGGGCCTTTACCGCTAATAGCACATCTTCTTGCCATTTGAGGCTCCTTGCGTAAAATTTAGGTTGCGAATACTACCTTATTAAACCCAAAGGTTACCTTAAAAGCACTTCCTACCCAATTCTTTTCACTACTCTTGATAATTTCAAGTCAGTTTTAATCTACTCATACTACAATAAAGAAAAATATTGGATAACCATAGTATCGTGATTACTTCAGATGAAATAGCAATATACATTCAAAACATTCCTCCTGCACCTGCTGTTGTACGAGAAGCCCTGAATTATGCACGTGCCGGTGATTTAGCAAAAGCTTCTAAATGTGCCGCAGAAGATCCCGCATTGAAGCTTTATCTTAAAACGCTTATCAACCGTCCTATATACGGATTTCGAAATGAAGTCTCTGATGTAGCTCAGATTTTTGGAATCCTCGGGCTTAGTGCAACACAACAAACCCTTTACAATTATCTCTTAAGTTTACTGACCCCTAAAAAATGGGAACTTTTTGCACTTAGCAATCATCAGTTCTATGATTTGCAAGCTTCTATCAGTAAACATTGGGAAGCCATCTTGAGCCATCTAAAAATTGATGACAAAGAGATACAAAGTGCTATTTCTTTGATCCCGGCGAGTATCATTGTATGCGAAGCCCTCTTTGCAAAACGAAAAACCGAAGTATCACAACTGCGATCAGTCAAAGCGCTTGACTTTAATACCATCCTTTTACGTATCACAGGAAGTGACCTCTTTGACCTCTCAGGAGAAATTGCTCGTAAGTGGGAAATGCCCTCACGAATCATAGACTTGATTCGGTCTGCTTCGGGAATGAACGAAAACCTCACCGGGCAAGAGCGTCTCTTGGCTCAATGGATGCATCTTTTACTCTTCTATGAACTGAGTCAAAGCGCGTATGTAAGTGCCGGACTTAATGACTTTATTGATTTTAAAATCGAATTTGTCCAGGACATTTACGAATCTTTTACACAGGTGGTTCAGTACACATGCGAGCCGTAGTCAAAGGGCGTGTCGGAGTTTTTTATCTGCAGGGTTTTTTGGATGGGAATAACGCACCCAGTTTCTTAACCATTGAAGATATAAAAGCAACCGAAGAGCTCAATATTGATATGCTTCTGGTCTCTTTAAAAAAGGTGATTTTTTTCAATAAAAAATCAGTAAACATTGGGAAGCCATCTTGAGCCATCTAAAAATTGATGACAAAGAGATACAAAGTGCTATTTCTTTGATCCCGGCGAGTATCATTGTATGCGAAGCCCTCTTTGCAAAACGAAAAACCGAAGTATCACAACTGCGATCAGTCAAAGCGCTTGACTTTAATACCATCCTTTTACGTATCACAGGAAGTGACCTCTTTGACCTCTCAGGAGAAATTGCTCGTAAGTGGGAAATGCCCTCACGAATCATAGACTTGATTCGGTCTGCTTCGGGAATGAACGAAAACCTCACCGGGCAAGAGCGTCTCTTGGCTCAATGGATGCATCTTTTACTCTTCTATGAACTGAGTCAAAGCGCGTATGTAAGTGCCGGACTTAATGACTTTATTGATTTTAAAATCGAATTTGTCCAGGACATTTACGAATCTTTTACACAGGTGGTTCAGTACACATGCGAGCCGTAGTCAAAGGGCGTGTCGGAGTTTTTTATCTGCAGGGTTTTTTGGATGGGAATAACGCACCCAGTTTCTTAACCATTGAAGATATAAAAGCAACCGAAGAGCTCAATATTGATATGCTTCTGGTCTCTTTAAAAAAGGTGATTTTTTTCAATAAAAACGGGCTCGATGTTTTCGTAAAACTTTTAACAAATGTCCGTAATCATCAACATATCACTGTTGGATTTTGCGATTATGATCATGCAAAATTTAATATCATTAATACTTTTTACAAAGACGGTGCCGGTTTTTCACTTTTTAAAAGCCAAGAAATTGCCGAACTCTTCACCGCTAGCAATAAAGGTGAATCCAGAACCGTTTTACTTTACAACGAAGACCCCTCACAGCGTTCTGCAATGGCCATTGAGCTCTTTGATTACGGTCACAATCCTATAATGACGCAAAGTAAGCATGAGTTTGAAGAAAAAAAGAAGAATCCCGAACTTTATTATGCCATTATTGAAGATACCAATCTTGGAGTATATGGACAAAAAGTAGCAACACGGGTTACAGGTAATGCTATTATTTACACTATTTCTCAGTTTTTAGATGCTGAAATAAGCGATACTTTTAACCTTTCCTATCATCAAAACTCACTCAATGTCGGCTTCCGCCTCTTTATTTTTGATGCCTATAAAGTTATCTCAATGAACGTTCATGCCCTAAACTTTTTCACTAAACTGGCCTCTTCCGCTGCTGAATACAATGCATCCATTTGTTTTGTGGGACTCTCATTTGAGAAAACGCCTGAATCATTCAAAAATGATCTCGAAGATGCGGGGCTCATGTTCTTTGACAATATGGATGAGATCCTCAAAAATAAAGAGCTCTTGCAAGAACTTGGAGGCGGTGGAGGAACGGCAGCTAAGCAAAGCCGCTCCCTTAATAAGTCCTTGGTGAATGAATTACCCAAATTTATTGAGGCTACCGTATCAACCATTGCCATGATGACCAATGCAACCGCTATCAAAAATTCTGTCAATGTTCAGACATTGACCATACCGGAAACAAACGATCAATACGCCAGTTCGATCGGATTTTACGGAGATATTGATGGACTTATTATTCTCATCTTTCCTAAAAAGATTGCTAAAAAAGCCTGTGAACTCCTCATTGGTGATGAAAATGCAAGCGAAGAAGAAGTACTCGATTCTTTAGCCGAATTTGTTAACATAATTGCCGGACGCGCAAAAGTCCTCTTAACAGCAAAAAAACATCTCTTAGATATCACCCTTCCCCGTACCTATGCTGATATCAACACGCTTCTAGAAATTGCTCAAAACAAAAAAGGGGTGCAAGTCGATCTGAGTTTTGAGGGTGAACGCTTTATCTTTTTCTTGACACGATAAAAAAAGTTCCCTTTTTCGCTAAAATAGCATAAAAATATTCAAGGGACTTATTATGCTCGTTGCCCCAAGCATTCTTTCTGCCGATTTTGGAAATTTAGCGCGTGACGTCCGTGCTATTTGCGATGCCGGATGTGATCTCGTGCATGTCGATGTTATGGATGGGCACTTTGTCCCTAATATGACCATAGGACCTGTTGTCGTAAACGCAATAGCAAAAGCCGCCACCAAACCTTTGGATATTCATCTTATGGTAGAAAATAATTCTTTTTTTGTGGATCTCTTTGCCCCTCTTAAACCCCAGTACATCTCTTTTCATATAGAAGAGGAAAAAAATGCTCATCGCTTGGTGCAAAAAATACGTTCTTTAGGAATAAAGCCTGCCGTAGTTCTCAATCCTCATACCCCGGCAGAAGCCATCGAATACCTATTGGGTGATTTGGATATGGTTTTGGTCATGAGTGTCAACCCCGGCTTCGGCGGTCAAAAATTTATCTCAACGGTTGTTGAAAAAATAAAACGCCTAAAAATACTCCGCGACCGTATCAATCCTGAGTGTCTTATAGAAATCGATGGAGGTGTTGGAAGCTCAAACATTCAACTCTTAAAAGATGCCGGAGTTGATATTTGTGTTGCCGGAAGCTATGTTTTTGGTGCAGATGACTATAAAACTGCCATTGACAGCCTTCGCGTATGAGAGTTAAGATTTGCGGCATAACCTCCCTCGAAGATGCATTTTATGCCATTGATTCTGGAGCAGATGCACTAGGATTTGTTTTTTATCCGCAATCTCCTCGCTATATAACACCTGAAAATGCCAGTGAAATTATCAAAAACCTCCCCCCGTTTATCGAAAAAGTAGCTCTTTTTGTCAATGAAACAGCCCAACATATCCGTAGCGTCTGCTTATCTACGGGATGCACACTTGCACAAATACATTTTGATGTATCTGAACCCTTTTTTCAAACGCTTGGCTTTCCCTCTTTACGTGTAATTCGTGCACAATGCAAAGAAGACATACTCCAATACTCCGACCACTACCGTCTCATTGATGCGTATTGCGAAGGGTACGGAGGCAGTGGAAAACGGCTGAACATTGAGTGGTTCGAAAATGTTGATTGCTCTAAGATCATTCTTGCAGGCGGATTGGATTCTAGTAATGTTGCTTCTTTGAAATCCTATGGTTTTTACGGTGTCGATGTCAGCAGCGGTGTTGAAGCTTCAAAAGGCAAAAAAGACCCCTTGTTGGTACAATCCTTTATTCAAAAGGCAAAAGCGTGAAACTTGATCCAAAATTGTTTACTCGCTTAACCAAAAAAGGGATTCCAAAAGAAGAATTTGAATCGTTACTCCCCCAGCCAAGCACATTAACCCTTGAACTGTTACAAGCCCAAGGGCTAAATCTTGTTTTAAAAGACAATTTCTATTGCTTAAGCAGTACCTTTACTCCTGTATCCGAAACTCTCTTTTGCATTGTCGATGTTGAAACCAATGGCTCCAAGCCCTCTCGTGACCAAATCATAGAGATAGGGGCCGTAAAACTCCAAAACGGTGTTATCATAGATACCTTTGAGAGTTTGGTTTATGCAACTGATATTTCAAAACAAATACAAGAAATAACAGGTATAAGCATCCAGCAAACCCTCAAAGCCCCTGCGTTAGCCAAAGTTATGTATCAGTTTCGCCTTTTTTTAGGAGATGCCGTCTTTGTCGGTCATGATGCGAAGTTTGATTATAATTTTGTATCTGCGATGATGGAGCGCGTCGGATTAGAGGCTTTATTGAACCGCTCATTATGCACCATTGATCTTGCAGAGCGTACTATTGAGAGCGAACGCTACGGACTGGCTTATCTCAATGAACAATTAGAACTCTACCGTGAAGCAACGCATCATCGTGCACTTTCAGATGCAATGACGACAACAAAACTTCTCAAACGGACCTTGCCGTTAATCCCAAACTCGATACATACTTGCGAAGAATTGATTGCTTTTTCAAAAGAGGCAAAAAGGCTTAAGCGACTTAAACCTATCCCAAAGAAGATTGAAACAGAAGAGCCCTCCTACTCGGAGTAGCGCCCAACGTTTATAAGACGATTATAGCGTTGCTCAAGACGCTGTTCATCACTAAGCTTTCTAAGGGCATCAATTTGTGCTAAAAAATAGGTTTTGATTGCTTCTGCTGCCCCTACTTTGTCTCTGTGGGCACCAATAAGCGGCTCAGGGATAATATCATCGATCAAATCCAATGACTTTAAATCTGCGCTTGTAATTTTCAGTGCTTTTGTTGCCGCCTCTACCTTTGCAGGATCATTCCACAAAATAGCAGAACACCCTTCCGGAGAAATAACACTGAATACTGAATAACGCATCATAGCAAGTTTATCAGCAACACCAATTGCCAAAGCACCACCACTTCCGCCCTCGCCAATGACAACAGATACCGTTATGGTATTGAGATTGGAGAGTTCGAATAGATTGCGCGCAATTGCTTCACTTTGATTACGCTCTTCCGCACCCAATCCAGGATAGGCACCTGGAGTATCAATCAGCATTAGAATAGGAATTTTAAACTTTTCCGCCATCTTAGCAACACGAAGTGCTTTACGGTAACCTTCAGGATTTGGCATACCAAAATTACGCTTGAGCTTATTTTTGGTACCGCGCCCTTTTTGCTCTCCGATGATCATCACCCGTTCTTCACCGATGTAACCAAGGTAGCAAACGATTGCGAGATCATCACGAAAATGACGGTCTCCATGAAGCTCATATTTTTTATCTAGAAGTAAACGGATATAATCAATAGCATATGGGCGGTCTTGATGACGCGCCAATTGCAATTCTTGATACGATGAGAGATTTGCGTAGGTTTTGGTGACCTCTTTTTCAAGATCACCTTTTAGGATTTCGACTGCGTGATGGTCATAACGAATTTCCGCAGCGATTATATCCTCTTGGATCTGGCAAATATTTTGTTCAAAATCAAGATATGTAGCCAATTGAATCCTTTAGAGTTTTTTGAAAATAACGACGCCGTTTGTGCCGCCAAATCCAAATGAGTTACTCATGATGATGTTTAACTCAGCTTTTCGTGCAACATTAGGAACAACATCCAAATCACAGTTTTCATCCGCATGCTCATAATTAATCGTAGGAGGGATGATGCCATCACGCATTGCCATAATACTAACAACTGCCTCAATACCGCCAGCAGCACCTAGACAGTGTCCTGTTTGACCTTTAATGGAACTTATTGGAGGACAGTTCTCTTTTCCACCGAACGCCTCTTTAATTGCAGCAGTTTCATTTTTATCGTTCGTAGGAGTACTTGTTCCGTGCGCATTGATGTAATCAATTTTTGGATTTCCAGCCATTTTAAGCGCTGCTCTCATCGCACGTAGAGGACCTTCAAGGCTTGGTGAGGTAATATGATTTGCATCACCGCTTTCTCCAAATCCGATCAACTCTGCGTAAATACGGGCACCGCGAGCGACCGCAGCATCGTATTCTTCCAAAACCAACGCTGCTGCGCCCTCACCCATAACAAATCCGTCACGCTGTGCGTCAAAAGGACGTGAAGCATGTTTTGGATCATCATTACGCGTACTAAGTGCTTTCATAGATGCGAATCCGCCTACACCGACGCCCGTGATCGCTGATTCTGCTGCAACTACCAACATCTGGTCAGCTCCGCCTGTCATAATCGTTTTTGCGGCTTCACTGATAGCATGTGTACCTGCGGCACATGCGGTTACACACGAAAGATTCGGTCCTTGCAAACCATGATCAATCGTTACAAATCCGCCCAGCATGTTGACCAATGCACCAGGGATGAAAAAAGGAGAGATACGACGCGCCCCTTTTGTTTCTAAAATAATGGAATTTTTTTCAATAGAAGGGAGACCGCCGATTCCAGAAGCCGCACTGATTCCAAAACGCTCTTTATCAAGCCCTTCGGGGAAATTAGCATCCGTCATCGCTTCTTGCGCTGCTTTGATCCCAAGATGGATAAAACGATCCGCTTTTTTTACTTCTCTTGCATCCATAACGGTTTCAGGGTTGAAATTTTTAACTTCACCGGCAATTTGAGCACTGTGCGTTGATGGATCAAAGATGGTGATCATATCAATACCGCATTCGCCTTCACAAATGGCCTTAAATGAGCTCTCTTTATCATGACCTACCGCATTGATCATGCCCATACCGGTTACTACTATTCGTTTCACATCTACTCCTGCTCATCGCTGATCTTAAATATTTTTTCTTTCTACGTTGGAAAGAATATTTAAGATCAAATTATAAAGTGACTGAATACCAAGGCTTATGCCTTGATAAAAGGACTACTTTTTACCTTCGATGTAATTGATTACATCTTGAACCGTTTGAATTTTTTCCGCTTCATCATCAGGAATTTCAATGTCGAACTTCTCTTCAAGAGCCATTACCAATTCAACAACGTCAAGACTGTCTGCACCAAGGTCTTCTACGAATTTAGAA
>JAMCPS010000127.1 GCA_023379705.1 Campylobacterota bacterium | reverse complement strand
CCGCTCACCCTCTTGATTCACACAGATACGAAGCCCACGTCCGATCTCTTGACGTTTTTTCATGACGGAGGCCGTCTCGTTAAGGGTACAAATCTGAAAAACGTTAGGGTTATCCCAACCCTCTTTGAGAGCCGAATGGGAAAAGATAAAACGGAGTTTGCTCTCAAACCCAAGCAGTTTTTCTTTGTCTTTCATGATCAGGTTATAGGTGTCATTATCGGCTGCCGTCGTACCTGACGAGTCTTTGAATATTTCAAACTTCTCTTTTGGGTTGCTCGATTTGCTTTGTTTATCGATAGAAAAATACCCATCATGTATCTCATGAGGCTGAGCCGATTGATCGATTTTCTCAAACAACGAATGGTATTTCGGTTTTTTGATCAGCTCGGCATATTCCGTCTCGAACCATTGGGCAAACTTCCCGTTGATTTTATTTCCATCAGCATCGTATCCACGATAATTAGCAACTTTGTCGATGAAGAAGAGGCTCAGTACCTTAATTCCTTTTGGAACAAGTTCTAACTCTTTGTCGAGATGTTTTTCGATCGTTTTTCGTACTTGTAAACGCTTGTACGTATCCTCATCGACATCTCCGATGCACTGATGCAAACGGATCACTTCATTACGAGAAGTAAAGTCGATGTATTCTTCCCCAGGATTGCAAATGATGTCGTTGATGATAAAGCCCTCATAGACACTTCGACCACCGCTGATTTCATACAGATCAGTCCCCTGCTTCACTGTCTTTGGTACCCGTTTGGTGGTGCCGTTTTGTGCCACATCGATCTCTACGGATGCGGTGATAGGACTTTTTTTGTTATCAACTTTCAGTAGTTTGATATAGGCGGTATTGTGATGATCCTGAACTTTGACATGTGCTACTTCGATCTGTTTAACCAGTTTTTGCTCATATGCATCGATGGAATCGAGTTTGTACATGAGATTGTGCTTATCAACATGGGTTGCCGAATAGCGCAAAGAGCAAAGCGGATTGAGCTGCGTGATAGCATCTTTTGCTTTTGCGGTGGTATCAACGCTTTGCGGTTCGTCGATGATGACAATCGGATTGGTGGATCGGATAAACTCGATCGGTTTTTGACCGCTTAGACGATCATTAGCACGGTGGATGATATTGGCCGATGTCTCTTTTTCAGGATCGGTAAAACTTTTACGGAAAGCATCGATGTTGATGACCATAATCTGCATATAGCTATTTGTCGCGAAGCTCCGCACCTGTTCAAGGTTTTGAGAGTCATAAATGAAATAATCGTAGTTGATGTTGTCATAAAGTGATTTGAAGTGTTCCTGCGTAATCTGAAGCGATTTGTACACCCCTTCTTTGATCGCGATAGAGGGAACAACAATGATGAATTTTGTAAATCCGTAGAGCTTATTTAACTCAAATAGGGAGCGAAGATAGACATACGTTTTCCCCGTTCCTGTCTCCATCTCGACCGTAAAATCTCGGCTGGCAAGTTTAGTGGACTGCTTCAGCCCATTATGAAGCTGGATACGTTTAACGTTTTCTAAAATCTCTTCGTCCACGAGCTGGAGACGGTTCCCATATCCCAGATCGTTTTCGAACTGTAAACCCTGACTCCCCCAGCTTTGAACGGTGAAGTTAGTCTGGCATATCTCTTGACCTTCAAATATGCCAGTGATCGATGATATGGCGCGTTGCTGATAGGCTAATTCGGAATTAAATTGTATTTTCACACTTGCTCACTTACGACATATTTTGATTTAACGAGTATATTTTTGCCATGGGGAAAAAAGAATAAAAGATTTTTGGAGATATTTTGTACCCAATGATTAAAAGAAAAGAGAGTGACCTCTCGGGGTGCGCTGATCTGAAGGGAAGCGTAAGAGGTGTTGTTGGCATAATTGTATAACTTACCCATTAAATGGATCCTGAAAGTTTTAAATTTTGACTCTTTGAATTCAACGGTTATGCTTTTTCATTGGATAGTGCTAAATTGTGTATTAGTTTTATTCATATTGACCTACTAAAACTTTGCCGTTCTAAGATGTTTTCCAATATAACCAATATATATTTTGTCACCTTTTTCAAAAAAATGAATTCTATGTCCCGATGATTTAATAATATGCTTCTCGAAAAATTCTATTTTTCCATCTATATAAAATTCTCTTAATGCTCTCAATTTCAAATTAGTTTTGACTGTTTCACCTTCATTATGTATTTGAAAATCTTGCAAAGATTTTTTTTCTGTTTCAATATCTCGAAAAAAACTTATATCTCTTTCAAAAATATTTTTATCTACTTCAGCAATTTGTTTTTCAACTTCCTCACAAAAAATAATTTTTGAAAAAAACTCTTCTCGTCTTTCCCAGAAGTTCTCTTTACTTATACCTAATTTTAATTCTTGTTCTAATTCATCCAAAAATAGTTGATGCGAATTTATATGAACACTTTGTGATGCGTGTTTTATCGCGATAGGCTGATTATTACGCTGAATACTTATACTATCTTGATTCCATTTTATATGAGAATTAAAGCTAACAGCTATTGTATTCCAAATATCTGCACACGCTAATCCACCAATCGTAGGAGAATCTTCAAATAAATAATCATGGGAAGTTATAGTGTCATATGCTTCTTCTTCATCTTCTTTAATAAGAGGAGACTCTAGTTTAATTACTTGATTACTTAAAAACTCTCGCAATCTATCTGTGAATGTACTGTTTGTCGATTGACCCATAAACTGTTGAAAGTTAACATTTTGAATAATGTCATATTCTCTAAATGATTTGTCCAGCCGAATTTTGTTTAAATTTTTACTTTCCAAAGTTTTTAGCAACTTAAAAAAATTGACAAATTCATCTTCGATATTTAAATTATTTTCAAAGGGAAGAGACAATTCATTAAAAACAGAAAAATTTACCACAGTAACTCATCTAACAGATTTCTATATTCATCAAAGAAACCCTTAGGCCATTTTTCATTGATATTACCATCTTGATCAATATTTAATTGATGAATTTTTGTTGACATAATTGCATCGTCTTTTTCAAAAAAGTATATTTTGCTTTCTTCGGGTTTAATAACTTCCTTTTTTGTTGCTACTCTAATACCATTTAAAAAATGATCACTATGAGTTTCAATAATGATTTGCACACCACATGAAGCAGCAATGGCACACAACTGAGCTATTTTGGATTGTCCCGCTGGATGAAGATGAGATTCCGGATTTTCTATAATCAATAAATCACCAGGCTTTGATTTTAAAATTGCAACTATAATTGGCAATACATATGTAATCCCGAATCCGACATTCGTGGGATTATACTCATTGGTTGTATCTTCACCATAAGTATATTGATAGGTTAGACCTACTTTTTGTATTTCTGGATATTTTTTTGCCAATACTTCAATACCATTACTTATTTCATTTAGCCACAATGACACGTTTTCCAATAAATATTCAGTTTTACTATTTGGGTGTTTCAACTCTTTAATATCTAAAGGTTTATGTCTATATTCATCCAAATAATGCGCCGTATATTCGCCCTTTAAACCTATAAGATTTTTTCTTATTTGCACATCTGATAAACCATACGTCATATGAGGCTGAATTCTGTCAGTATTTATGTATTGAAAATCATCTGCAAATAGATTTGTAATTGCTTCTGAAGGAAAGTCTGATTCAATTGATATAATCAATTTTTCATAACCTATTACAACCTGATAATTAATGTCATTTATAATTAATTTTATACTGATATCTTCTTCATATACTGTCTGAGTGAAAATATCTTTTTTATCACCAAGTTGTACATATTCTCCATTTAAATTTATTGGTATATTTTTACTGTCGTTAATCATCTTCAACATCAGCTTATCAATTTCATCTCGCCCTTCGCTAGATACGTTTGAAATTGATTTAGCCATTAACTTATTATGACTTATCTTTTGAAGACTTTCCTGATTTTGTTTCAATAATAAAAGTGCTTGAATAAATGAGGATTTTCCACTGCTATTAACACCTGTTACAAGCGTCAAATTACCGAGGGAAAGAGATATGTCTTTTAGTATTTTAAGATTTTTAATTTCTACAGTATCAATATTCATCTTCTAAAACCTCATTTATTAATTCTTGCACAATTTTAAACCGTGTTTCTACCGCGCCCCTACTACTAGTACCTTTTGTAATAGAAGTTGAAAACTCTCCATTTTCGTCTTTAAGTAATTTTTTAAATTTTTCAACAAAAATATCTTTTCTTTCTAGAAACTTTTCTTGCTCTGTAATTTCACTAAAACATACACTAATAACATCAAACAAAGATTTATTTAATGTATTTGTATTTTCTGTCAATCCAATACTACGACTAAACCTATGATTCTCACCAAGTATCGCTTCTGAGTATTCTAAACTTTTGATAAACTCTTCTTTCAGATTCTTTAATTGATCATCATTTTCTATAGCATCTAATTTCTCCATTGCACTATCGAGAAATGAACTTATATCGTTAACTTTGGAATTTTGGAATCGTGTTAATTTGAATGCCATAAATCTTAAAACTAATTCTCTATCGGACATTCTTTGAGAACTGATACCAACTATTTTTTTAAATTTCTTATTATTAGCTACATCTTCTAAAAACAGAACACCTTTGCCTTTTTGATTTAATGCTTGTCTAATTTCTTGTGCATTTAGAGATAGTCCGCCTGTATTAATTCTATTAAAAATAGAATATCTTACCTCTTTCGGTGTTTGTGCTTCAATCTGATAAGTAATAATTTGCGTTTCGTCAATAACTCGCTTAAGACTTCTATCTAAATCATCATACTTTTTGCCATCTAACTCTGTTAAAAATTCTAGATCATATAATTTTAACTCTTTGTCAACAACAAACTTTTTTAATGTAGAAAGACGTTGTAGCCCATCAACTACAATCCATTTATCAGGCTTGCTCACATCAAAATAAAAAACAGGCAAAGGTAGTTTAAGCAAAACAGATTCAATTAAACGACTCATTTTGCCTCTCGTCCATAAATTTGCATGCCTTTGAAAATCTGGATTCAAATCTATTTCTTCATATTCCAATCTTTTTAACAGACTTGAAAGTGCAATTGTCGCATGTGTAATTTTTATATCTTTGGTCGAGAAAGGGTTAGTAATACTTAAATCACTGATGCTACCTATTTCATCAATCTCTACATCTTGTTCTATTTCAATATGGCTCATTGTAATAACTCCTGATTTTTATTATATCTCACACACTCTTCACATCATCAATACCATGCTGTTTCAACATCTGAATAGCATTGGTTTTGACCACATCGTTGGCGAATCCGCCGTCTTTGAACACGACACGGGTGATATCGCTATTGAACTCTTGTTTAAGTGCCGCAATAGCAGAAACGGTATCGAGTGTGACATCGTCATCTAAACAGATAATGAGTGCTCCGTAGCCGAGTATATACGCCCTCTTGCCACCGACATCCCGTGTTTCGATCGGTAAAGTCAGGTCAAGACCGTATTTGAGGAGGATTTCATAGAGGAGGTCTTCGCTGGTGCGGTCGGATTTGATGTTGTCCACGGCATCGAGGAGGCTCTGTTCGACGTTTGCGAAATCGGCATCCCATGATTTGATATTTGAGCTGTCGAGTTTGAAGACTTTGAAACCCAGATCCCCTTTGTATTCAGGGTTATCTTCAGCGATCCTTTTCGCGGCACGGCGGATGCGCTCTTTGGAAATTTCGGCGATAGTTTTATAGCCTGCTTTGTACGCTTCACTCTTTTCATCTGTGGGTTCAGGGAGTTGAACAGAGATGCATCGACGGTTACCGCCGTTTTCAGCATTAAGTTTCATTACAGCATGTGCGGTTGTAGCAGAACCTGCGAAAAAATCAAGACAAATATATTCCTTATCATCTTTGAATAATTGACACATTTTTTTTACAAGCTGCGTGGGCTTAGGAGTGTCAAAAATCGATGAGTCTTCAAATATCTCTTTTATTTCTGTATTAGCAATTCTTGTTGTACCAAAATCTTCTCCAATCCAAACATTTTCAGGCGTTCTTCCATCTTGATTTTTTAAATATATTTTTCTAATAATTTTTGTTTCGTCGCTATTAAAAAGTATTTCACCTGATAATATTTTCTTTTTAATTTCATCTTCAGACCATCTCCATCCATTCTCAGGTGGTGGTATGAGTTTTCCTGAAGGAGTTTTAATATTAAACCGTAAAGTCTCTCGATAACTTGGGCTTCTTACATCACCACTTCTCCAATCTCCATTAGGATCGTTATCAGGATTTGAATAATTTATATTGTCTTGCTCAGATCTTGGAAATCGAAGCTTTGATAATACATTTGATTTTTTGTATGTAAGAATAGCATTATACTGGCGTGAAAAATATGGCTCATCATTTTTACTTTGCTGAGTATGCTTCCAAGCAATATTAGCAATAAAATTTTCTTCACCAAAAATCTCATCACACATCTTCCGCAAGTTATGTACTTCATTATCATCGATTGAAATGAATATCACCCCATCATCCCGCAATAGATTTCGCGCAAGTTTGAGACGTGGATACATCATGTTGAGCCAATTGGTATGGTAGCGCCCTGATGTCTCTGCATTTGTGCCGAACTTCTTACCCTCTGCATCTTTTTGCCCCGTATACTGGAGATAAGTATCGAGATTATCATGGAAATTATCAGGGTAGATGAACTCTTTGCCCGTGTTGTACGGCGGATCGATGTAGATCATTTTGACTTTTGCGTGATAGGACTTTTGGAGGAGTTTGAGGACTTCGAGATTGTCACCCTCTAAAAAGAGGTTTTGGGTCGTATCCCAATCTACCGATTCTGCAGGGCACGGGCGGAGCGTTCCTGTGCTTGGAGTTTGGGCGATACGGCGTGCGGCGGCTTTGCCGTTCCAGTTAAAGCTGTAACGTTCTTCTGCATTTTCCACTCTCTCACCCAACTCCGCTTTGAGCGTCTCAAAATCGATCTTCCCCTCTCGGAACGCTTCGGGGAAAAGTTGTTTGAGTTTTTCGATGTTTTCATTCACGATGTTGAGGGTTTCGCCGTTTAGTTTTTCCATCTTATTCTCCAGTTTTTATACTTTTTTCATCATTTGTCGATATAATTTCATAGGCAGCTGATAGTGACTAACCAATGGGTTTATCCTTTTGTCGGTTGCCAATATTCTCTTCCAGCCACTTCATGATTGGGTGTTTCGCATACTCAAATTCCGGTTTATAAATATTTCCTCTGATAATTTCGAATAGTTGTGTACGTTCTTGTGCTTTGTTCTCTTGAAGCCCTTTTATCTCTACTTCCAAATAACGCTTGATAGTATAAGCGATGATATCCGATAGCTGAACCATGTTGCTCTCTTGGGATTCGACAAAGAAGCTTCGATCAATCAGCCGTTCGATTTTGAGCTCCGGCTCTTCGACCAGTGTACGCAAAATCGTGAATGTTTGAGAAGCCGGTTTTTTCCACTCGTCCTGTTCGTCCAAAATGAGAATCCCGTTACTTTTTTGACTGATCAGATAGCTGTCGCTGATTTGTAGCATATACGAAAATGCAAGCAGATAGGGAGAGATATTGAACTGCTGCTCAAAATCTTTACCGAATTTGCTTTGAAAATAGGCTTTGAAGTTCGCTTTTTTGACCGAAAAATAGATTACCGTCAGCTGAAACGTTCTAACGATTTCAAGAATTTCTCCAAAAAAATCAAGCTTTTTCGGATAATCCCAATCTCTGAACGGTGTGTCTTTCTTCCCGTTCATAATATCGATTGCATGTACTTCGATATTCTCAATCCCGTATCGAACTTTTATGTCTAAAAATGCTTTATCGACTTGACGCCAATTATCTTCATCGACTATAAAACCGCCCAATAAAAATAGCGGCTGTAAATCATCGTCTAGTTTTTTTCCCGTATTTCCCGAATCATCGATATAGATCAGTTTCATTTCATCCCCTGCTTCGCAGAAAAAAACCTAACTTCGTAAGAAATAGGTATGTAAATTTTCTTGCGGTTCATAGCATATTTATGTGTTATAGAATGAAAGATTATATCCGCATTGCCCTTACTATACGACATCACGGTAAATTCCCAAGGATCTTCAACTGATTTTCACGTGATTCTTCAAGCTTTTTTATCTCAATATTCAGCTCGATTTTTTCATTGAACTGCTCCGATTTTTTCAACCTGTTTCGAAGTTCCAACATACGGTTATCAAGCAGGCGAATTTCATCGAGTATACGCTGAGTTGCATCGCTATCAATACTGTTGCTAAACGCTCCGCTCAATCTGGATGCCTGCAATGCAGTGACTCGTTCACATAACGCCTGATAAAAGCGATACAAATTTTCAAATGGCAACTCCGCACTATCGATACTCTCAAAAAAGAGCGTTTCAAATTCACTCGAGTTTTGGGTATCGATCCAGTCAGTACTGATCGATGATTCGACGGTTCGTTTGGTATTGTCGGCGCGGTTGATCCGTTTCGGTGAGAGGGAGAGGAGCGTGTGACCTTCGCTGTTCATGATCAGTACGACCGGATAAGGTACTTTGTGGATGACTTCAGCCAGAGCGGCGGCATATTTGCGCGATTTTAGCGTTGAGACGATTACCGCGATATTGTCATAGTGATACTCTTCGTTGATGAACTGCGGAATATTCATCGTCGATGGGGCAATATTGTAGAGAAACTGGAGCGATTCGAGTTCCTCTTTGAAAAGCTTTTTTTGAGAAATGTTCATAGAGATATTTTCGTAATAGAGCTTTTTAGTGATACGCTGATCAACCAGTGCGCTGTGAGGTATTGCCAATGCATCTATGAGATTCATGCGCCCTCTTTGATGATGAGATACGTTACCACTTCAAAATCTTCCAGCCCTCTAAAATTTCCACTGCCGATACTGATCCCGCCGACGGAGAAGAGCGAAGCTACTCCTGCTTCTTGTTTTTTGCCGACGATACTCTCTACCGCGATTTTGAGAAGGTTTTGGTAATGGCGCATCTCTTTGGCATTTGACGTTTGAGTGTTGAATGTCTCTAATGCTCTATGCTGAACAAACGAAGACGTTTTGCAAAGGGTGCGGTAGATGTCGAGGATTTTTTTGCCTTGCGTGTAGTGCAGCAGAACTTCTCCATCATCACCCAGATAGACGAGATAATACGGTTCCAATGCTGTTTGAGTCGTTTTTTGATCCGCAAAAGAGCGAAGACAAAATATCACCCCCGGTTGGGCTAATTCACTCACCGATTCAACCACACCAAAAAGCCCCATAGGAGATTTTTCGAGTCGATCTTTGTGCTCTTTTTGGTAATGGAGAAGATCCATTTTAATATCATTGAGGGTAAGATCGGTGATCGATATACCACCGCTGAGATCTTCGATATCGACGACCTGTTCTTGGAGTTGCTGTAGCTGTTTACGTCGGTATTCGAGATCGTTCATCTGAGAGGATTCATCGATGTCGATTACGTTCTCTTCACCCGTAGCGGAGATATCGAGCAGTACCATCCGACCGCTTACGCGGCTCTCCAAATTGATGTATTCGTCCAGTTCCATATTCGGCCAAAAGTTGACGAGCTGTATGACTTTGTTCGTCGAGCCCAAACGATCCACCCGCCCAAAACGCTGAATGATACGCACCGGATTCCAGTGAATGTCGTAGTTGATGAGATAATCACAGTCTTGGAGATTTTGCCCCTCACTGATACAGTCCGTTGCGATGAGGATATCGATCTGCTCACTAAGTTCCGGAGAAATTTTTTGACGTTCTTTGGAGCGTGGAGAGAAGTTCGTCAATATCGTATTTAGATCTTTATCAACCCCTTGCATCGTCGTTTTGTTGGCACCGGTTCCCGTGACCAATGCGCTGTGTATTCCAAAGCGTTTCGCCCACTCTGCCACATGCGCATAGAGATAATTCGCCGTGTCTGCAAAAGCGGTGAAGATGATGATTTTTTTGTTATCAGGATTGATCGGATGGGTTACTTTGGTCTCAATGAGTGAATGAAGTTTTGAGAGTTTTGCATCCCGTGTTTTGTCGATCAGTTGACTCGATTCCAAGAGTTCACTGAGCTTATCGCGATCATCTTCGAGATCTTGTCTCCATCGCACTAAATCTATATCTTGGAGCAGTACTTTGATCTTTTTACCAATGAGATTGTCGCTAAAGGTATCGGATTCCGTATCGATATCGAGAATACTGATATCCTCAAACTGTAAATCTTCATGCTTATCGATTTTACGTAGCAAATCATCAATCAACGCGATGAATTTACCGA
>JAMCPS010000126.1 GCA_023379705.1 Campylobacterota bacterium | reverse complement strand
CGGACGAGGGCTATGCGGAGATTCTGAGGAGGACGATGACGAGGAGGACAGCCTCCAGCCGGTCAAGGGTCCGGTCAGGAGCAACAACAGGCGTGGCTCATACTCGGGTTAAATTCGTCACTGTTTAGATAATAATTATGAGGATAGCTGAGCTTAATAAAATTATATCATATCAAGGAGTAAATTCTTCCTTTAATCTTTTAGTAACCCATTTGAAGGATCATGAAGGCACAACCAAAACATTGCGGCTTAGTTGAATCATAGGTAGAGTTTGTTTCGTGTTGAATTAGAGATGAGATCGGATCAACGTAAAAAATTATTAAAAAATGAAAGCGATGTTGTCTGAGGTTGTATACACTATTTTCCGCAATTTTCCTATGTCACTCTTCATTAAAATAAAGATATAAGATTAAGATAGAAATAAGATATCTTCTAGAAATACTTTGTACTGTATACTTAGGACAAGTTGTTTATTTTATATGAAGGGTATCAACCATCAACCATTGAGCTATTAAAATAGGCTACGGAATAACATGAGTACCCATGAGTAGAATCTAGAAGAGATAAAAAAGGTATCATTACCGGTGACTTAATCGCTACAACATGAATCCACTCAACAGTCTGCAATCAGCTGTTGCGTTAGATATACTTCTTTGAGGCTATTGACGCATCAGCGCAATAGACAGGGAAGAAATTTTGTGTAGAGTAAATAATTGCACTGTAAAAAGTTCAGAAGCTTCGCAAGTATCTCGTATGTTAGAATTGTTTAGAAAAGCAGCATAAATAATTAGGAGTGTCGGCTTCCGTCGGCCAGTTGCCAGAAAGTGGAAAATTCTGCCACTTAAAAAAAACGTAGCGGATGGTTTTTCTGAGTCGCACCGATGAGACTACAAAAGAAGTAGCGAATATGTAAAGAAATATTTTTGGCTTTACAGCTTATCTGCTCCTTTTGTACAAAATTACACAACATCCTTATACAAAAACATAACAAAATCCCTCTTCAAATCGCACTTTCAAAAATGTCTACCTAATTTCTGGCCCCCTTAGGCCCAAATATCTGTGAATTCTGGACTGGGATGTGGCAACCATGGCCGAATGCAGCAGCAGCAGGAGGAAATAATTACAATTAAACCGCAGCGCGGCATTTTTCTAACATAAAAGTGCATACAGGGTCAGTCAAACTACATTATTACTGTATGCTAACAGTAGCCTGGCCATTTTCCAGAGAAGTTAACTCTTCAATTCACCTCAAGCAAGGCTTTCCGGGACTTTTCCCGCTACTCTATTATTTTTAATGCGCTACAATCTAGGCTTCTGACTGTTATTCTCAACGCTAATATAAATCTATAATTAGCACAATACAGTATTTAGATGAAGTTTAGTTTTCAAATGGAAAAAAACGGTGATTGTTGGTTTCTGATATTGCGAAATGTAAACTGTATATTAAGCTGAGTCATATATGTCGATTTTGACGATTCATGAACTCTGCTTCTTTGAGATGAGAATATTTATATAAAAAACGAAAGAAGCTACCAATACACAATGTTTTAAAGCACTGTATTTGTACGAAATTTTCAAAAAAGAATCATAACTTGCCAGATCTATCAATAATTTTTAAAAAATTCAGTCTCAATTTTTTCTTTCCTTAATTTCAATACCAAGCTACGATGGTTTTATGCTGCATCTTAAAAGTTTTGAAGAATTTTTATACAAACTATTCTTTCTGGCATCAGTGTTCAGGATGGTTAGAAGAGGTTGGAAAAGTACACATGACAGTACACTAGTTTTCTGTTTACATTGAAGGGTGTCCCAAAGCATAGCCCCACCTAGAGTATTTTCTCCAGTTAACAAGCAGTTTATGATGCTATGAATGTGTTGCCCATACAATGTTGTATTAATCATAATCGAAATAAATGATTTTTCCTCTGTATAAAAAACAAGCAGTCTAAGAACACCCTAACAATTTTTACGGAATGTCGTCGGCACTTTGCAAGGAGAACTTATTAACATTACACCTATATAAACGTAAACCCAGACACATAATTGAAAGGGCTTTTTAGCCTAGATATATTAAAAACAACTAAATTTTACGATCTCGAGTTAGCAGAGGTCATAATTTTCGTAACGACTCAGCTTAGCCATGACCCCCTTACCCATGGGCAGAAATCTGTAAGTCTGCCCCCAGCCTGAGCCCCTGAAATGTAACAGCCCTTGCCAGCTATAAGATTACATAGCACTGCTATTGTTTGTCTGCATTCGACTGTTTGATTATCTTAACTTTGTGCATCTTACAGGAAATATACTTTACTCTGCTTTACTATTTACTTTGGTATAGTATTATTGGCATCTCTCTAACCATCATGACTTACCTAACTCTTGTGATCTATCCTAACCCTCATAATCTACCCTAACCCTATCTCTTCTAACATGATCATTCATTTTTACCATCATAATGGAAACTACCACTACATCATTTATCCTAAGTATCATGTTCTATTCTACAGT
>JAMCPS010000125.1 GCA_023379705.1 Campylobacterota bacterium | reverse complement strand
AACAGTTGGTTGGTATTTAAAGCGAGCATCTTCACTCCTTTATTTTATTCTTGCAATATTATAACGCACTTTAGAATACCCAAATTTATTTTTTAATTAGAGGGATAAAAATCATATGAAAAACATTTGTTATTCGTATAAGATAATGAAGCTTGTTCCATTGAATTTAATAGATTTTTTTGTATACACCTACCAATGACCATTCCATCGAACAATTTCCATAATAGATTAATTTATTAAACAGCAGACAAACTGCTAGTTAATAAAACTCGTAACATATCTGTAATATTACCATAGTAGAATTCTCGATAACTTATCTATACAACTTTTATTTGGAGCTTATTTTGGAAGTATTCGCACATCAAAAAGTTTATAATGAACTTTTAAATTTTATTGCCAAATGCAATGTTGGCGACAAAATTCCCTCAGAAAATGTTCTTGCAACAACATTCGGCATCACAAGAGCAACAGTAAGACAGGGAATTTCGAGACTTAAAAATGAAGGAATTATATATTCAAAGCAAGGCAGCGGTAACTATATAGCGCCTGATAAAATAAAATATGAGCTCTCCTATACTACATCGTTTACAAAAGAGATAGAAAAAAGTGGAAGCATCCCGTCCAGCAAAATTTTAGAACTTGAAGAGATTGCAGCAAATGATGACATTGCGCAACAACTCAATGTTGATTTAGGCGAAAATATTGTATTTGTAAAATTTTTACGTTTTACAGATTCTATCCCTTTTTTGTATACTAACTCGTATTTAAATACTAAAGCGTTGCCTGACATCATAAAACATATGCAAGACTTTAGCTCAATCACAAAGCTTATGGGCGAAGTTTATAATATTTACCCCACCAGAACCCATTCGGAAATAGAAATAGTTATTCCTAGTGAAGAGCAGTCTAAAATATTAGAGATGCCAAGCTTTCCTCTCATAAAAATATCAAGTAATTCAATCAATCCAAAAACAGGGGAGATTTTAGAGCATGCAGTCTCCTATTTCAGAAGTGACAGAGCCAAAATAGCTGTTAATTTTGATAAAAGGAGCTGATAATTAGAAAATCAAAAAAAGTCTATAAAACAAAAAGGTGTAATTGTTTATAAGCTGGAGCTGTATGCAATGTTCAGAAAATGAGAGTCTCCTGAACATCACATACATTCTACAAATATTACCATTAAAACAATAACGTGTCAATAAAAATGGAAGGAATAAAAAGTGATAAAAACTAAAAGCTTTTTCACAGGGGCAATATCGATTATTTTAGCAACGCATTTGATGGCTGACAATGGTGAGATTAATAAAGATCTTGGTGATATTGAAGTTGTAGGCTCACTCATTCAGGGTCAAGCGGATGCAATCGAGAGACAAAAAGAAGCAAAAACCATTGTCAACATTGTCAGTTCAGAGGGTATTGGAAAGCTTCCTGACCGCAATGCTGCAGAAGCCGCCGCACGTATACCCGGCGTTTCAATCGAACGCGACCAAGGTGAGGGGCGTTTTATTTCCGTGAGAGGTCTTCCGTCGCAATGGAGTTCTACTACACTCAATGGCAATCGTTTACCGACTGCTGAACAGCAGACGACCTCTAGGGCTACGGCTTTCGATTTTTTCCCATCCGAAATGATTGAGAGAATAGAGGTTTATAAAGCTTTAAGACCGGATATTGAGGGTGATGCTATCGGAGGAAGTGTCAATTTTGTGACTGCCACGGCACCTGAGAAGCAAATACTTTCTGTGACCGGTGCTTACACTTACAATGAAAAAGCGAAAGAAGGGGGACATAATGTCAACTTCTTGTATGGCGATAGAGTACTGGACGATAAGTTTGGATTCTTAATAGATATAACTTCCTGGAATCGTAAGTGGGCAACGGATAATTTTGAAGCACGCCGTAATTCAGGAGAAGAAGGTATTTATCGATTAGAGCTTCGCGATTATACGGGAGAGAGACAGACGTACGGTCTTAACACGGCTGCCGATTATCGAATCAATGATAAAAACAAGATCTTTTTTAGGGGAGTTTACGGTTCTTTGGAAGATCATGAGACAAACTACAAAGAACGTTATCGTTTTGATAAGTATACGCCTGAAAAGGGGGGACGCGTAGAGATTCAGAATATTTTCAATACGATGGAGCATGAAACAAAAATCTTTGACATAGGTGGGGAACACAAGTTAACCGAAAATGACAAGCTTGATTGGAAACTTTCTACCGCTGAAAATTCATTTAAATACAACGATACACCAAACGCCGCGGATAGTTCTTATTTTATGACGCAGTTTGATAAAAACGGTGTTATGTTTGAAGGGCTTGAAAATCGTGGAGACGGATGGCGTTCTTACAACACTATTGATGGCGGTATCTCTAGCGCATTAGCCCCATCTACCCACTTGCCGGATAATTATGCAGCTAATCCAGCTGATTTTAAATTTACCAATGTTTGGCTATGGGAGGGAAATATTGTAGAGCGAGACAAGGTTGTTGCACAACTCGATTGGAAACACAATGTTAGCGATGATCTTGAATTGAAATTTGGGCTTAAATACCGAGACAAAGAGAGAATCCAATCCGAAGCGGATAAATATTATACGTGGAATGCTACTAAAGCAGGAGCACCAGCGCCGACTCTTGCACAGCTCACAACAATCAACCATCCAAATGCAAGCGATTTTTCTGATACATTTGGTGTTAATTACGGTTCTGATTTTTCGCAAGTTCTTCCAGAGGGTGTTGCAGTTGATTGGTGGAATGCAAATCGTGATTCATTTGTTCTCAATACCAACGGTACATATCCGACAGCTACCGTGGAGAATGGGTTAAAACTGTCAAGAAATTTTAAAATAGAAGAGCAGCATAAAGCAGCTTACGGTATGGCAACATGGGATTACTCTGATCAAATTAATATTCTTGGAGGGGTGAGACTAGAGCACACTGCAACAAAAGTTATCGGGCAAGTGTACGATACGGCAACCAAAATACTATCGCCTAGCGTTGCTACGAAAAATTATTTGTCGGTGTTGCCCTCAATTCATATTACCTATTCACCACAAGACAACATTAAATATCGGGCAGCGGTTACCCGCTCATTTGCGCGTCCTGATTTTGGAGATTTGAGTACTGGCGGTGTCTATGAGTCAAACAATGATAAATATGTGGTCGGAAATCCGGACCTTAATCCAACATATTCATTGAACTATGATGTAGCGGCAGAGTACTATTTTGGCAAGATTGGTTTGCTTTCTGCTGGATTATTTTATAAAGATATTACGGATCCTATTTTTGAAAGTACCAGCAGCAAAGTGATTGGTGGTACAGCAGTGACTGTCAATACATCACTAAATGGTGATGCTG
>JAMCPS010000124.1 GCA_023379705.1 Campylobacterota bacterium | reverse complement strand
TAGCAGTAGCTGAGAAAAAAGTACTCCTCATCGATGCCGATCCGCAAGCGAATGCGACAACTTCATTGGGATATCACCGTAACAACTATGAATTTAATATTTATCATGTTCTTATCGGAGCAAAAAAACTTCGTGAGATTATTTTAAAAACAGAATTACCTAAACTTTTCATTGCACCTTCAAATATTGGTTTGGTCGGAGTTGAAAAAGAATACTACGATGCGGCAAATGCAAAAGGGAGAGAATTGATTCTCAAGCGTGCAATCGCTCAGGTAAAAGATGAATATGACTATATTATCATTGATTCACCTCCAGCCCTTGGGCCAATGACAATAAATGCTCTTAGTGCATCTAATTCTGTCATCATTCCAATACAGTGCGAGTTTTTTGCTCTTGAGGGTTTGGCACAATTGCTTAATACCGTTAAGCTTGTACGTAAAACCATTAATCCAAAACTTACCATCAAAGGATTTCTTCCTACGATGTACAGCGCACAAAACAATCTTTCCAGACAAGTATTTGCTGATTTACGACAGCATTTTCAAGGAAAACTGTTTAAATTACGTGAAGATGAATACATTGTAATACCGCGTAATGTCAAATTGGCCGAGTCTCCAAGTTTTGGAAAACCGGCTATTTTGTACGATGTAAAATCGAGCGGATCTTTAGCTTATCAAGATCTTGCTCACGCAATCATCGCTTAAGGATAGTTAATGGCAAAAGCATCTGCTCTAGGACGAGGTTTAGGCGCATTATTAAGTGAAATAGAAGAAGCATACGACAATGAGCTTCCTAAGCGAAACGGATTTGAAGAAATTTCTATTACAGACATTCGTGCCAACCCTTATCAGCCGCGTAAACACTTTGATCCCGAGTCACTTGCGGAACTTAGTGAATCAATAAAAAGCCATGGTCTTTTACAGCCGATTGTTGTTAAAGAAACTTTAGACGGTTACGTACTCATTGCGGGTGAGCGACGTTTGCGTGCAAGTAAATTAGCAAAATTCAAAACCATTAAAGCTATTATTGTTACGGTTAGTGATGAACAAATGCGTCAGCATGCATTGATTGAAAATATTCAGCGTGACGAACTTAATGCGATTGACTTGGCGCAAGCGTATCAAGAGCTCATTGAAATTCATGAACTTACGCATGAGCAGCTTTCGGGAACGGTTCATAAAAGTCGTGCACAAATTACTAATACACTGCGCTTGCTACAGTTATGTGACAAGGGACGTAAAGCATTGATTGAGGGTAAAATCAGTGCCGGTCATGCAAAAGTAGTTGTTGGTATGGAAGAAAATGAACAAGCATTAATGATTGATTCAATTATAGGACAAAAGCTCAGTGTTCGTGATGTAGAACAAATGGCAAAAAGTATGAAGCTTCCTAGTCAAACGATTACGAGTCCAAATAGTAAACTGAATGAGCTTAATTTTGATATATTGCAAAGCTATTTTGCAGAGCTGGGTATTAAAACATCTAAAAAAGGGTCCAAGTTAACCCTTGAATTTGATAATAATGGACAAATTGATTCATTTTTAGCCACACTTTCTTCATAATTCTTATCGTTTAACTATCCCTTCAATTTACAAGTTGTATAATCACGCAACTTTTAGGAGGTGGTATGTTAGATATAAGTCCGATGTTGCTAGGCAGCACACTGATTGTCTTCCTTGTCCTTATTGCCGCTCTTAATAGTTTGCTTTACAAACCTCTTTTCAACTATATGGAAAAAAGAGATGCAGATCTAAAAAAAGATCTCGAACAAGTTGGTAACAACGATGCCGAGATTGCTGCATTTCACGCAAAAGCGGAAAAGATTATTAGTGATGCTAAACTAGAAGCGCATGGAATAAGAGAAAAAGTTGTTGCTGAGGCCAAGGCGTTGGCAAACAGCAAGATAGAGGCAAAACGTGCTGAACTGGCACTAGAATATTCTAAGTTTGAAGACGTAATGTCTGAAGAACGTTCACGATTGAAAGAGGCGCTTCATGCAGAAGCACCATCTTTCCAAGCCGCTGTATCAGCTAAGCTAAATCAGATTTGAGGAGATAATATGGGTAAATTATTGGTTACTGTATTAATGCTCAGTGCTTATCTGTTTGGATCTGACGCTGCGCATGAGGGTTCTACGGATATTGTACAACGTACCGTTAACTTTCTTATCTTTGCAGGGATTCTTTATTATCTTTTGGCAGAGCCGCTTAAAAGTTATTTTGGCGGTAGAAGTGCAGGAATTGCTTCTGAACTTGAAAAAGTTCAAGAGCGTTTACGCGAGTCAAAACGATTAAAAGAAGCTGTAGAGCACAAGATAGATGATGCAAATCGTTTTGCACATGAATTGAGTGAAATCACTAAAAAAGAGTGCAAAATTCTTAGTGAAAAGATCATGGCACAAACAGAAGTGGACATTGAAATTGCACAAAAGCATAATAATGCTTTGATGGATCTTGAAAAACGTAAAATGGTACGTGAAGTAGTAAGTGAAGTTATGGGTGATGTAATGAGTGCAAGCGATGCGGCTATGGGTAAAGATGCTATGACAGACATTTTGAAGAAGAAGGTGGCCTAGATGCAAGAAGAGCTAATTGCTAAGCGTTATGTTCAATCTCTGATTGCCGTCTTGGATGAAACTTCATTAGATAATACAGCAGAACTGTTTTTGGTTCTTGCAACGGCATTTAATGATAGTAAATTTCTTCAAATTATGCGCAGTAATGATATTGCAGTTTCTGCTAAAACAAATTTGATTTTAGAAATGGTTGCGAGTGCTAATAGCCTTGAAGTCAATAATTTGATCAAACTTTTGGGCGAAAACGGAAGATTGTCATTAATCCCTGCAATCGGAAAAGATTTGAAACGTCAAATTGCTTCCAAAAAACGTGTCTATAATGGACGTGTTTACAGTAATTCCCAAATCAAGCAAGATTCGATTGACTCGATTGCGCAAGACTTAGGAAAGAAAATGGACGCGACAATATCATTGCAGTTTGTTCCCTCAAGCAGTGATGGCATTCGTGTTATTGTTGATGATTTGAATGTTGAAATTGATTTTTCAAAAAGTCGCCTTAATGCTCAGATTGTTGAGCACATTTTAAAAGCAATTTAACCCTCACGAAAGGAGATATAGTGGTAGCAAAAGTACAAGTAGATGAAGTCAGTTCAATCATAAAAGAAAGAATTGGTAATTTTGAGCTTAATGTAGATATAAACGAAACCGGTAAAATCGTCTCATATGGAGATGGCGTTGCACAAGTTTATGGCCTTAACAATGTTATGGCTGGTGAAATGGTTGAATTTGAAGATGGGACTCGCGGTCTTGTTATGAACCTTGAAGAAAGTGCCGTTGGTGTTGTTATTCTTGGTATGGGTGATGCCCTTCGTGAAGGTATGTCAGTAAAACGTCTTGGACGTTTGTTGAAAGTTCCTGTCGGTGATGCTCTTCTTGGACGTGTTGTTAATGCACTTGGTGAGCCAATCGATGGAAAAGGTCCAATTGAATCTACAGAGTCACGTTTTGTAGAAGAAAAAGCACCTGGTATCATGGCTCGTAAATCAGTTCATGAGCCAATGGCAACCGGTATCAAATCAATTGATGCCCTTGTTCCGATTGGACGTGGTCAACGTGAGTTGATCATCGGTGACCGTCAAACAGGTAAAACAACCATTGCTCTTGATGCGATTATGAACCAAAAAGGTAATGGCGTAGTATGTATCTATGTTGCTATCGGTCAAAAAGCATCAACAGTCGCAAACGTTATTCGTCGTCTTGAAGAGAGCGGCGCGATGGAATATACCATCGTTGTTTCTTCTTCTGCATCAGAAGCGGCTGCACTACAGTTCTTGGCTCCATACACGGGTGTAACAATGGCGGAATATTTCCGTGATTCAGCTCGTCATGGTTTGATCGTTTATGATGATCTTTCTAAGCATGCAGTTGCTTACCGTGAGATGTCATTGATCCTTCGTCGTCCTCCGGGCCGTGAAGCATATCCGGGAGATGTTTTCTATATCCACTCTCGTTTGCTAGAGCGTGCAGCAAAATTGAGTGATGAATTGGGCAACGGTTCTTTAACTGCTCTTCCAATCATTGAAACTCAAGCGGGTGACGTTGCGGCGTATATCCCTACAAACGTTATTTCAATTACTGATGGTCAAATTTTCTTGGAAACTGACTTGTTTAATGCAGGTGTACGTCCGGCGATTAACGTTGGTCTTTCTGTTTCACGTGTTGGTGGTGCGGCTCAAATCAAAGCTACCAAACAAGTGGCAGGAACATTGCGTCTTGACCTTGCACAGTATCGTGAGCTTCAAGCATTTGCACAGTTTGCTTCTGATTTGGATGAAGTAAGCCGTAAGCAGCTTGAGCGTGGACAGCGCATGGTTGAAGTATTGAAGCAGCCTCCATATTCTCCGCTTTCTGTTGAAAAACAGGCATTGATTATTTTTGCTGGTAATGAGGGTTATCTTGATAGTCTTCCAGCGTCTGCTGTTGTTAAATTTGAAGCAGATTTGTATCCGTTTATTGAAGCTAGTTACCCACAGATTTTTGAAAGCATCCGTGCTTCATCAAAAATTGATGATGATACGATGGCAACAATGAAAAAAGCACTCGAAGAGTTTAAAACTACTTTCGTTGTGCAATAAGGATCTTTAATGGCTAACTTGAAAGAGATTCAAAGACAGATCAAGAGTGTTTCAAACACGCAAAAAACTACGCGTGCAATGAAACTCGTCTCTACGGCGAAACTTCGCCGTGCGGAAGAGTTAGCGAAACGTTCACGTCTGTTTGCACAAAAAACGAATCAAGTCATAGCTGAAATCGCAAGTCGTATTCATTGTAATAAAGTAGGCGGTATTGATAGCCGTTGTTTTGTTCAAAATGATGCGCCTAAAACGATCGATATTATTTTTGTTACAGCTGATAAAGGTCTTTGTGGAGGTTTTAATCTTCAAACGATCAAAGCGGTTAGACGTTTAATCAGCGAGTTCAAAGAGAAAAAAGTAAACATCCGTATTCGCGGTATCGGTAAAAAAGGGATTGAATATTTTAATTTTAATCAAGTTGAACTGCTTGATGAAGTTAAAAACCTCAGTTCTTCTCCTGATATGCAGCGATCAAGTGAGTTTATGACTCGATCGATCAAAGATTTCAAAGACGGTATTATTGATGGTGTATACCTTGTGTATAACGGTTACAAAAATGTGATCACTCAAGAGTTGCACGTAAATAAGATACTACCTGTATCTGTATCAGATTTTGATTGTGAAAAGAACAAAAATTCTGTTCTTGAGCTTGAAGCACATGATGAAGAAGCTATGTTGGATTCATTGATTACGAAATACGCTGAATTCAATATGTATTATGCATTAATTGATTCAGTTGCAGCTGAACACAGTGCACGCATGCAGGCTATGGATGCAGCAACTAACAATGCGAAGCAAATGGTTAAGACATTAACCGTCAAATATAACAAAGCGCGACAAGAAGCGATTACGACGGAGCTTATTGAGATAATAAGCGGCGTAGAGTCGATGAAATAATGATGGAGGAAAGAATGATTGGTAAAATTGCTCAAGTAATTGGTCCTGTTGTTGACGTTGATTTCGAAGGTTACCTTCCTACAGTCAATGAAGCAATAGAAGTAAATGTTAGTGTTGATGAAAAGACGACTCGTCTTGTTCTAGAAGTAGCTTCTCACCTTGGTAATGGTCGTGTTCGTACGATTGCTATGGATATGTCAGAGGGTCTTGTACGTGGTCTTGCAGCTACTGCTACAGGTGCTCCGATTAAAGTTCCTGTTGGTGATAAAGTTCTTGGACGTATTTTTAACGTTATCGGTGAAACCATTGATGGCGGAGAGCAAATCGTTGATAGTGAGAAATGGTCTATTCACCGTGCTCCACCACCATTGATTGAACAAAGTACAACAACTGAAATGTTTGAAACAGGTATCAAAGTTGTTGACCTTCTAGCACCATATGCAAAAGGTGGTAAAGTAGGTCTCTTCGGTGGTGCGGGTGTTGGTAAAACTGTTATTATCATGGAATTGATCCACAACGTTGCTCACGGGCACGATGGTCTTTCTGTATTCGCGGGTGTCGGTGAACGTACACGTGAAGGTAATGACCTTTATCACGAGATGAAAGACTCTAACGTTTTGGACAAAGTTGCACTGTGCTACGGTCAAATGTCTGAGCCTCCAGGAGCACGTAACCGTATCGCCTTGACAGGTTTGACAATGGCAGAGTATTTCCGTGATGAAAAAGGGCTTGATGTATTGATGTTTATCGATAATATCTTCCGTTTTGCACAGTCAGGTTCTGAAATGTCAGCACTTCTTGGACGTATTCCATCAGCTGTTGGTTACCAACCGACATTGGCTCGTGAAATGGGTGCATTGCAAGATCGTATTACGTCAACAACGAAGGGTTCTATCACTTCGGTCCAAGCTGTATACGTACCAGCGGATGACTTGACAGATCCGGCTCCTGCATCGGTTTTTGCTCACCTTGACGCAACAACGGTTCTTAACCGTAAAATTGCTGAAAAAGGGATCTATCCTGCGGTTGATCCATTGGATTCAACATCACGTTTGCTTAGCCCACAAATCGTTGGCGAAGAGCACTACGGTGTTGCTCGTGGTGTTCAAAAGACACTTCAAAAATACAAAGACTTGCAAGATATCATTGCTATTCTTGGTATGGATGAGCTTTCAGAAGAAGACAAGTCTGTTGTTGAACGTGCACGTAAAATCGAGAAATTCCTTTCTCAGCCTTTCTTCGTTGCTGAAGTATTTACAGGATCTCCTGGTAAATATGTTAAACTCGAAGACACCATTAAAGGATTCAAAGGAATTCTTAACGGTGACTACGACCACTTGCCGGAAAGTGCATTTTACATGGTTGGCGATATGAATGAAGCGATCGAAAAAGCTGCAAAACAGAAAAGCAAGTAATTGCTTTTCATCCTAAAGGATAGATAGTGCATACTCTAGAATTAGAAGTGCTAACACCAAGTGGTTCGATTTTTTCTGGTTCTGTTAAAAGTGTAACAGTTCCTGGAGAAGAAGGAGAATTTGGTGTTCTACCTGAGCACGTGGGATTAACGACATTGCTACAAGCAGGTGTTGTTGATATCATTAAAGAGAATGGTAAAAAAGAATCAATTGTCGTTAATTGGGGTGTAGTTCAAATTGCTAATAATTTGGTTACTGTACTGGTTGACGGTGCTGTTGCTATTCGTGGCGATAGTGAAAGTGAAGTTGCAAAAGCACTCGATGAAGCAAAAGAACTTATCGCAAGTGTTGCTGATTCACATGCGATGATCGCATCAGTTTCAGCGAGAGTTGAATCAGCTGCAAATCATCAAAATCACTCACATATGCTCTAACGCTCATGTTTGAGCTCCTTTCAAATTTCATAGATAAGAGTCATCCAGTAACACTTGGTGTATTGTTACTGTTGACTCTCTATTTTGTAACAATTAACTGGGTTTTCTTTTATCGATGGTTGGCACTTAATGAGTGGATTTCGCAAGAAAATGAGACATTAGAATCACTTTTAATGGGTTCACAACGTCTTAATGATTACGCATTTCTAAGCCCTTTTTTAAAAAGTGGTACGCCTCATTCAAAATCTCTTTTTGATTTAGCCCAATTTGCTGCTACCAAAGAAGCTACCAAAGGGTTGACGGTTCTTTCTGTAGTAGCATCTACTACACCGTTTATCGGTCTTTTTGGAACAGTGGTGTCTATTTTAGATACCTTTAAAAATATTGGGCAGGCTACCGGTACAATGAGCATCATTGCAGCAGGGGTTTCGGATGCACTTATTGCAACGGCTTCTGGGATTTTTGTGGCGATATTTGCTTACAGTTATCATCAAATTTTGAAACGTCAATCATTTGAAGTAGTAGGTCTCATTCGTATGCAAAGTGATTCATTGCTATCAAAGGTCAATTGACTATGTATGATTGGGACGATAAACCTGAACTCAACATTACCCCCCTTGTGGATGTGATGTTGGTTCTTTTGGCTATTTTAATGGTTATTTCGCCCAATATTGTTTATGAAGAATTGATAAATCTTCCTAAAGGTTCAGCTCAAACGGAAGTAAAAGAGAAAAAAGAGATTGAAATTCTCATCAATGCATCAAAGCAAGTCAAAGTGAATAATCAAAGCTTTGATTTTTTAACTTTTAGTGATAATTTTAGGTTATTTGCTAATGATTTTTCTCCTGAAACGGTAGTGCGTATCAGCGCTGATCATACACTCGATTACGGGGATGTGATGAATGTAATGAGTGCTGTCAAGCGTTCAGGCCTAACTAATATTTCACTCGCAACCAGCGGTTGAATTTATCTAAAAACTATTTTATAAGTATTTTTTACATGAATTTACATTACCAACGCTATTTTCTACAAAGCGGTATTATCACTTTTTGTTTGTTTGGATTCATTCTCTCTTTTTTTATGAGCAATTTAATGCATTCTTCTAAACCAAATGCTTTTGCGGTAACAAAAAGCGATGTTATCTCTATTTCGTTAGAAAATACTCCAGCAGCTGTTTCTGAGATAACCTCTTCATCTGTACCCGCAGTGCAACAGCCTAGCAAGGAAGTAGAAAAAGCATCTGCTGAATCGTCTCCTGTAAAAGAAACTGTGCCTGCAATTGATGATCTTTTTGCAACAGTAAATACGACGAAAAGCAAGTCAAAACCTATGGATAATTCAAAACAGCTCTCAGAGTTGAATGCACTCGAAGAGAAAATTTTGACTACGAAGCGTGATACAAAAATTTTTGATAAAGTTAAAACACTTGAATTAGCAAAATCCGGTGTTAAAATGGTATCATCTTCAACAGGTCCAGCAGTCAATGAATATAATGCAAAAATACAGGGAATTATTTATACTAATTTTCACCCTGCAAGCGGTACAGAAGGATTTGCGGCACGAATTCGTATTACGCTTAGTCCCGATGGAAAATTGTTGGCGTATCGTGTTATTAGCTATTCGGGCAGTGCTGTATTCAATGCAGAAGTAGATTGGTTAAAAGAGCGACTGCGCCAAATTGGACTGCCTCAACATCCGCAAGGGGAAGAGGCAATTTTTGAGATTATATTAACCGCGAAGGAATAAAATGCGATTTCTGATTATTTTACTTTTATGTTCATTTTCTTTATGGGGAGCGGATGCTACACTCGAAGTTACAAAAAATGTAGGAGCTCTACCTCGATTAGCTATTGAAGATGGGAGTGCTGCGAGCAGTGAAACAGGGTTACGATTTCATAAAATGCTTAGTGCTGATATGAATGTGGTCTCATTGTTTAATGTTGATGATCGGTATGCAGTGCAATCGTTTGATCATCCGATGCCATCTGCAATTCACAAAGATTCAGCCTATATTTTACGTTATCGTTTAGTTGCAGATGGTAGCGGCGGATACAGAACCGATGTAAAGTTATTGCAAAACAATTTAGAACTTTTTAATAAAATATACTATTTGAAACAAAGTGAAATGTTGGTTTTTTTGGCCCATAGCATTGCTTATGACATCAATGCAAAGATGGGAGGTGGACCGCTAGAGTGGATGAAGCGAAAAGTTCTTTTTGTCCGTCTCAGTGGACCCAGACGATCTGATATTGTTGCAGCAGACTATACGTTATCGTATCAGAAAGTTGTCCTTAGCGGCGGAATGTACGGTTTCGCAAAATGGGCAAATCATGAACAAACCGATTTTTATTATACTTCTTTGAGTGATTTTCATCCTACTATTTACAAAGTAAACTTAGCAACCGGTAATAAATCAGCTGTTATCTCTTCTGATGGGATGGCGGTTTGTTCGGATGTAAGTGAAGATGGGAATCGCTTATTATTGACATTGGCACCTAGCGGTCAGCCTGATATTTATCTTTATGATATTCGTACCAAAAATAAAACACGCCTGACGGATTATTCCGGGATTGATGTGAGCGGTCAGTTTATGGGCGAAGATAGAATTGCATTTGTCTCTAATCGTATGGGCAGCCCGAATATTTTTTCCAAAAAAATTGGTGAAAGTGCTATTAAACAAATTGTTTTTGAGGGTAAAAACAACTCTACATGCAGTACTTATCGCGATTTACTTGTTTATAAAGCACGTGAAGGATCTTCGGGCGGTGGAAGTGCTTTTAATTTACATCTTATTTCTTTACATAACAGCAATATTCGCCGTTTAACAAGCAGTGGTGATAATGATTATCCACGTTTTTCATATGACGGTGAAGCAATATTGCATATCAAACATGAAGGAACACGCAGTATGGTTGGAGTCATTCGCCTTGGAGTGAATAAAAGTTTTAGTTTCCCTTTGCATATAGGACGAATGCAATCGATAGATTGGTGATTTACCTTTTTTTAGATACAATGATAGTTAATATAATAAAATCAAGGGGTGGAATATCATGAAACGTGTAGCCTATTTAAGCGCAGTGTTAGCAGTATTAGTATTTACTGGATGTTCAAGTAAGGAGCCTGCTATTGATGCAACTGCTAATAGCAGTGTCGCTGGAAGTGGCAGTAATAATGGTGGATCTAATGCACAGACAAGCGGTACTGATGGATCAGCAGTGATTGCGCCGGTTACAAATGCTTCGTCGGTAGACACTGCAGCTGCTAGTGGATCAGGGGATGCCGTTAATACACAAATTGTTAATGTCTATTTTGATTATGATAAGTTTGACATACGTGAAGATATGATGGCGTCTGTAAAAGGAAATGCTGGTCTACTTAAAAACAAAACCTTTAAACTCGAAGGTAATTGTGACGAGTTCGGTAGCGATGAATACAACTTTGCGTTAGGGCTTAAACGTGCGAATGCGGTTAAAACAGCTCTTGTGAATGAAGGAATCAAAGCTGATTCTATCAGTATGGTGAGTTTGGGTGAGGGTAATCCTGCCTGTTTAGAAAAAACACAAGAGTGTTGGGCTAAAAATCGTCGTGTTGAAGTAAAACTTCCATAAATGCGTTTTTTCGTTAGTTTTTCGTTACTCTCCTCATTATTACTTGCATCGGAACCGTCGGTTTTCGGTGCCGGTAATTTAAATCAACCTAACCCGTATGGTCTTACTGCCGAAGAAAAATTGATTCTTGAAAATAAACAAGAAATTCAAGCTGTGGTTCAAAAAAATAATATTCAAAATGCAAAAGTTGAAACAGTGACTGAGCGTCTAGATGGTTTGCAAACCATTGTAGAAGGACTGGGGCAGTCGGTTAATGAACAAAGAATTGCACTGCAAAAAATTACTGATTCCTCTGAAAATGATGCCAATCTTACATCTTCGATCAATGAATTACGCCAACAAACTGCTGCTAACAGCGAAAATATTACTCAGCTAAAAACATTACTTGAAGAACTTTCACATGTAGTTGATTCGGTTAATACTTCTTATGTAAGTAAAGAAGAGTTTTCACTTTTAATGAAGCAACTTAAAACGACGCTTCCAATAAAAGGAGAGTCAAGCGGTAAAATGGATGCGAAGGCGATTGAAAAAAAAGCGAAAGAGTTATTTGATCAGCAAAAATATGAAGAAGCACAGAGCTATTATCAAATGTTGATTCAAAAGAAGTACAAAGTTGATGAAGCTAACTTTTGGATCGGTGAGACTTATTTTTATCGTAAAGAGTATAAGCAAGCAGTCTCTTTTTACAAAGAGAGTGCTTCGCTTAATGATAAAGCGTCGTATATGCCGACATTACTTTTGCATACCGGTCAGTCTATGGAGAAAAATGGTGATCATACCAGTGCAAAAGCATTTTATAAAGCCACAATCAGTAAGTATACTGGCAGTGGAGCTGCTAATGAGGCACAAGAGCGACTCTCTAAGCTAAAATAGCTATATGCCTCTTTTCAGGCTTAGCATAGCTAATTGTGCTAAAATCGCATTATCTTAAAATTTGTAAGGCAAATCAATGGCAATTGAAGCAAATCAGATCGTTTCGATCGAATATGAAGTACGTGATGGACAAAATGTTGTAGACAGTAATGTGGGTGGTGCACCACTCGTATTTATGTTTGGTAAAAGTCAAGTTATTCCAGGTCTTGAAGCGGGAATCGCACACATGAGCATTGGTGAAAAATCAGATGTATTGGTTAAAGCTGCTGATGCATACGGTGATTATAACAATGATGCACAGCAAGAGCTTCCTCGTGAGCAGTTTGCAGGTATTGATTTAAATCCAGGTATGACACTTTACGGTCAGGGTGAAGACGGCGGTACGGTTCAAGTTATCGTTAAAGAAGTAAAAGACGACAATGTTATTATTGATTTCAATCATCCATTAGCAGGTAAAGATTTAATGTTTACAGTTACGATCAGTAATATACGTGATGCATCTGCCGCAGAAGCCGCAAGTGGAATCCCTGCTGAAAATGCTGTGGAATCTAGTGGAAGTTGTGGCACTGGTTGTGGATGTCACTAATTTTTTAACTGCCTCAAGCGCCTCAGTAGAGGCGTTTAAAACTGCGAATTTATTAAAAGCGCTTTCTGTCAATGCCATGATTATTGGCGAGCGTGGAACAGGAAAGCTTACACTCGCACGTTACATTCTTCCCAATGCTCCTATTGTTGATGCAAGCCGTTTTGAAGAGCTTCTTGAAGCCATTGAGCGAAATGGTGAGATTATTATTCACAGACTGGATGATGTAGCGAATCTTAAACGTTTAATTGATACGCTGCAAAGGACTAAAACAAGAGTTGTTGCAACCGGCGGTTACCGTTATACACAAGAACAGCTTGAAGAGATTTTTTCCATTCGCTTGGTATTGCCCCCCTTAAAACAACGAAACGAAGATGTCGCGCTTTTGGTAAATTTGTTTGTAGAAGAAGCCAAAAATACATTTGGAAGAAGCGATGAACTAAATACCCAAGAATTCGTTCCTGATGTCACTGAAAATGCAGTGTCATTACGACGACAGGTTTATTTGCATTACTTGTTGAGCAATGTTCAGGAAAATGATTTAATGGAAATTATGGAACATTTTTTAGTGGGTCAGCTAGGCAGTAACAATGATTATCGAAAATTTTTGCATTTATATGAAGTACCGCTTATTCGCGCGGGTATCAAGCGATTTAAATCGCAGTTACAATTGGCGGACAAATTGGGACTCAATCGCAATACGTTACGTAAAAAGATCGCTGAAAACAGCGACTATCAATTTGATTTAAAGGATATATAGTGGAGCATAAAAAAATAGCGATGATTTTTCCAGGGCAGGGAAGTCAAAGTATCGGTATGGGTAAATCGTTTTATGAAAACAGTGCTGTTGCACGTGAAATGTTTGAAAAAGCCGGTGAACGCATCGGAGTTGATTTTACGAAATTATTGTTTGAAGAAAACAATCAGCTCGATAAAACGCAATATACTCAGCCTGCTATTTTATTGATCTCTTTGATTGCATATCGATTGTTTCAAGATGCGATGCCAACAAAGCCGGTTATGCTATTGGGCCACTCTTTGGGTGAATTTAGTGCGTTAAGTGCTGCTGGGGCCATTGATTATGTTGACGCGGTAGAGTTAGTACATAAACGTGGAACTTTGATGCAAAGCGCATGTGAAGCAATAGATGCTGGGATGATGGCTATTTTGGGGCTTGATGATGACGTTGTTGAACAGCTTTGTGCAACGGCAAACGCAGAAGGTAAAAATGTATGGCCTGCCAATTTTAATCAAAACGGTCAGCTTGTTGTGGCGGGCTTAAAAGCTGATTTGCAAGCCATGGAAGCGACGTTCAAGGAAGCGGGAGCAAAACGGGCACTGTTGCTCAATATGTCGATCGCAAGTCACTGTCCGCTTCTCTCAAGTGCTCAAGAACCTTTGGCTGTAGTGATGGAAAAAATGGTGAGCGATACTTTTATTGCCCCAGTTGTTTCAAATGTTACCATGCAAAAGTATGCAACAAAAGCAGATGCGGTAGCATTGCTCAAAGATCAGCTGGTGAAACCGGTACGTTATAAGCAATCGATTGAAGCCATTGTTGGTGAAATCGATGTCATGATTGAATTTGGAAACGGAGCTGTTCTTAAAGGTTTGAATAAGCGTAATGCTCCTAATAATGAGACATTTGGAATATCGGATATGGAAACGTTAGCAAAGGTATGTGAAGCACTCAAATGAATGTTGCATTAATCCAATTCGCACCCAAACTTAATCGTTCGAATCTGCAGGAAGTACTCGCCATAATTAAAAAGCACGAAGCTGCGGATGTGGTTGTGTTCCCGGAATTGGCTCTCAGCGGGTACATGCTGCAAGATAAGCTGTTTGAAGACGCCTGGAATGTGGATGAATTGCAGGAGCTTTGTTCTGCCAGTTTGCAATGTGATATTGCAATAGGTGCGGCTATTTGGGATAATGGAAAAGTATATAACAGTGCATTGTATTTTGCACAGGGAAACTTGCTGCACATACATCATAAGAATCATTTGCCAACGTATGGAATGTTCGAAGAGGGGCGTTATTTTGCCTCAGGTAATGAGATCAAAGGGCTGAAAACAGCCTATGGTAAAGCTGCTATTATAGTGTGTGAAGATCTTTGGCGCGCACAGACGTTAGCGGATTTGGCCGCATGCGATCCGGATATTATCTATGTCTTGGCAGCCTCTCCTGCCCGTGATTTTAGCGAGGATGGATTACTCATTGAGCGTCAGTGGGATGCTTTGCTTAAATCGTGTGCTCTTTTAACCCATTCATATGTGGTTTTTGTCAATCGTGTCGGATTTGAAGACGGCCTTGGATTTTGGGGTGGGAGTCGTGTGATTACTCCTTTGGGGGAGAGTGAATATACTCTTGGTCTTTTGGATATGGAAGAAAAAATAGTTTCACTCAATCATAAATTGCAAAAGCTTCAGCGCTACATCGTAAAACATTCATAATTAAAGGACAGAAAATGAAAATAGCCATTATAGGCGCAATGCGCGAAGAGATCGATCCGATTTTAAGTACGGTTGAAAAATACACGAGTACAGAGTATGCAGGAAATGTTTTTTATGAGTGCACGTACGGCGGTCATGAATTGGTCATCGCCTATTCAAAAATTGGTAAAGTTTTTTCAGCCATTACGGCATCGGTGATGCTGGAGCGGTTTAAAGCGCAAACTCTATTGTTTAGCGGTGTTGCAGGGGGGATTAGTAAAGAGTTGAAAATTGGTGATTTGGTTATGGCCAGTGCCTTGTGTCAGCATGATGTTGATATTACCGCATTTGGTCATCCTGCCGGTTTTATCCCTGAGGGAACCTTGATGATCGAAGCGGATGAGCAGCTTCGCTCATTGGCAACCGAAGTTGCCGTGGACATGGGAATCGATTTGTATGAGGGGATCATTGCTACGGGTGATCAGTTTGTTGCCAGCAGTGAGCGTAAAGCATGGATCGAATCAACATTCAATGCAGATGCCCTAGAGATGGAAGGGGCAAGCGTTGCCTGTGTTTGTCAAAATTTTGGAGTTCCGTTTTTTGTTTTACGTGCAATCAGTGACACGGCAGATGGCGGAGCGAGTGATGATTTTGATGCCTTTTTGAAAACATCGGCGCAAGTGAGTGCGAAGTTTATTTTGGAAATGGTTAAACGCCTTGGCCATTAAGCTCAGTAAAAAGATCATGCGCCGTATGGGTCAGACCAATGCGGCGTTTAATCTGATCGAAGAGGGGGATAAGATCCTCGTTGGACTCAGCGGCGGTAAAGATTCTCTCACGATGATCCATGCGCTGATGGAACAACAGCGTCGCGCTCCCTTTAATTTTGAACTTCTCGCCGTAACGGTTACGTATGGGATGGGAGAAGATTTGAGTGTATTGGTGGCTCATTGTGCCCAACACAATATCCCCCATGTGATTCATGAAACCAATACCTACGAAATTGCCGGTGATAAAATCCGAAAAAACTCCTCTTTTTGCAGTTTCTTTTCCCGTATGCGCAGAGGCTCGCTTTACAGTGCGGCGTTAGAACATGGATGTAATAAAGTAGCATTGGGTCATCATCTCGATGATGCGGCAGAGAGTTTCTTTATGAACATGATCTACAATGGTCACATGCGCGCGCTCGCGCCCAAATACAAAGCTGAAAATGGACTTATTATTATCCGCCCTTTGATACAGATGCGTGAGCGCCAGCTAAGTGCGTGTGCGATTGAGAACGAAATGCCGACCATCGGTGATGAAGCATGTCCCTCAATGCGGTTTGATGTCAAAATGCCTCATGCAAGAGCCAGCATGAAGGTAATGCTAGCAGAGATGGAGGAGAAATACCCTGATATCTTCGTCTCGATTAACTCCGCCTTCGGGCATATCAGCGATGATACTTTTTTTGATCCAAGCCGATTTAAACTATAAGCTTTAGCACTTTATGATCGGCACCGCTTAGAGAGAGGTTCATGATCTCGCTAGGAGCAAACCATTCGCACTCTTCATTGACATAGTCGCCTTCACAGACATAGACATCCGCTTGTAGGGTGAAATGGCTGTAATGCTGGGTAACGTGTCCTAATAAAACTGCTTCGTTTTTTTCAACTGCCTCGTATTGTACAAACCCCCAAAGTCCATGCAAAAAACGCTCTTTTCGTTGGGAGAGGGCAAATTTACCGTTACGTGTATAAACAACGATGATACGGTTACGAACGGGTTTAATTTTTTTGATTTTTGCTTGAGGGTACTTGAGGGGATTGGACTTTCCTTTGCACCCTTTTTCAAAAGGGCACACATCACAAAGCGGTTTTTTTGCCAGACACACCATGGAACCGATATCCATCATCGCTTGATTGTACTCAAATGGGTGCTTCGCGTCAAAAAGTTCATAGGCCGCTTTCCACAGCTGTTTTTCGTCACGTTGTTCAATGGCGAAATAGCGGTGAAGGATTCGTTTGACGTTGGCATCGAGAATCGGCAGGGATTCTTTGTAGGCAAAGGCACTGACGGCATGAGCCGTGGAACGTCCGATACCCGGTAGCTCTAAAAGTTCGGATGCGTTTTTGGGTAAAACTCCTTGGCATTGCCGTGCCGCTGTATGCAAGTTTTTGGCGCGCGTGTAGTATCCAAGTCCCTCCCACATTTTGAGTACATCGTCTAAATCGCTTTTGGCAACATCCAAAAGAGTAGGAAATTTCTTTAAAAAAGGGAAATAGAACCGCTCTAACACCGTTTTGACTTGTGTTTGCTGCAGCATGATTTCACTCAGGTAAATTTTGTAGGGATCATCTGTAATGCGCCACGGTAAACTGTGTCGTCCGTTGATTTTATACCATTGCAGGAGTAAGTTATGAGTTTTATTGTGCATGAAATATTGTATCAAAATGTCTTATAAAAAAGATAATATTTATTACTGAAGGTTTTAAGTATAGTAAGGGTATAATCCGCCTAGACAAAAGAATACCTTCATACCGCGGAATAGAGCAGTCCGGTAGCTCGTCGGGCTCATAACCCGAAGGTCGTAGGTTCAAATCCTGCTTCCGCAACCAATCCCCTATTTTTTATTACTTCCTTGATTTTTCAATCAATACTTTCCTTTTTTAATACTATAATTATGCAATTTAAAAGAGGTATTATGGTCACAGTCGATTCAATTTTTACCGATACGATTGAGATCAAGCAGTCCAAATTTATGGCCTATTTAATGCCAATGGCATTTTATGAAGAGCAGATGAGACATTTACGTGATAAACATCCAAAAGCGGTCCATTTTGTAAGTGCCTATCGATATTTAAATGAATACGATCAGATTGTTGAATACAGCGGTGATGACGGTGAACCCAAGGGAACATCAGGAAAACCGACGCTCTCTGTTTTGCAGGGGCATGAACTCATCAATGTCGCGATCATTACCGTACGCTATTTTGGCGGAACTAAACTGGGACCCGGTGGGCTTGTTCGGGCGTACGCTGAGGCTGCAAATGCCGCAGTGACCCGAGCTGTTTTGCGTCCCTATGAAAAACTTTTTAGACAAACAATACAGTGTCTGTATTCGATTATCTCAAAACTGGAGTATGAAGCGGTACAGCAGTGTGTGGCAATAGTGCACAAAGAGTTTACTGTCCATGGAGTAGTTATTGAAATAGAGGGAACGCAGGAACAATTGCATTGCTTTGAAAATGCAATGGGACGCGGGATAGAAAAAATATAATTACGTACGATATTGATATAAAACGTACGTTTGTGATATAATAGATTCCATTAAGGAGGTGTAGTATGACAATAACACCCTCAAAGCTTAGAGAAAATCTTTATAATTTGCTCGATGCTGTGATTGAAACAAAAGAACCTTTGGAAATTAAGCGCAATGGTCAGATTTTGATGATCGTTCCTGAGCATAAGAAAAGCCGTCTTAAAGCTATTCAAGCAAAAAAAATCCTATCATGTAATGATGATGAATTGATGAATACGTCATGGGAGGGCGAATGGAAGCCTTATATTTAGATACTCATATCGTCGTATGGCTTCGACAAAAAGAGTTGGAAAAGTTTTCTAAGAGAGCACTCGATGCGATTGAAAATGCTTCTATTTTGTTGATTTCTCCGATGGTTATGATGGAGCTAAAATATTTGCAAGAGATTGGTCGAGTTACGGATACTCCGTACAACATTCTGGGTGATTTGAATGCAATGATTGACTTGAATGTGGATGAAGTAGGGATGTTCGATGTCATTAAGAAAAGCCTCTCATTAGAGTGGACCCGTGATCCATTTGATCGTCTTATTGTTGCGAATGCTATGGTGAGAGATTATCCGCTGCTTACTAAAGATGAAAAAATTTTGACTCATTTTGATGGAGCGTTTTTTGATTAATAAAGGGTTAACTACTCTTTACTCCACAGTTTTTCATTGAGTTTTAGCTCTTCCACCAAACCGATGGTATTATTGAGGGTGTTGACGTATTCCATAGCCTGTTTGTAATCGAGAAGTGACGTAAAGATAGAAGGCTCAAAGAGATCTTTTTGCGTTGCGATGGCAATGTGGATATGGTTATTAATAAATGAGACAAACAGGGGATAGGATATTTTTTTCTGAAACTGGACAATGCGTTTCATCATGGCATGGGTAAGAATATAGCGCGCTTCGATGGGGTCGTTTCCATAGACTACAAATTTCTTTTCGAACTCTGGGTCATCAAGTTGGATGACATCATCCCGGGATGCATTTTTGGATTGAAGCCAGCCACCGATGAGGTTTCCAAATGTTTTTTCAGCGAGATCGGGGAGGATGACCGTACGGCTTTTGAAATGTTTGTTAAATTCGGCCACGACGAACAGTCCGCGAAAGAGGGTGTGCCACTGGGTACGCCCTTTGGAGTCTTTGGTCTGATATTCGGCATGGACATCTGAAAATTCTAGATTAACACCGTCAATAGACCCTTTTACATAGTCATTGCCGCTGTATCGGTCAATGTCACGTTGAAAAAGGTTTGAGCGTTGAAGCAGATGCTGAGAGATTACGAAATCAGGATTATAAAGTAAATGGGGATCGATGGCACCGATGAGGGGTGTGATAATATGGGCTTTAAAATCTTTGGCGTATCCTTTGATCATAAAACGGTATGTCATGGAGGTTAGTGCGGCAAAGCCAATCACGATCCCCATCATAAGTGGATGCAGCAAACCGAAGTTTTTTCCCATCCAAATTGCCGTGATGACAAATGCTACTGCACCCATGGCACCATACCATTTTAGCTGCGAGAGGATATGGGTACGTGTTTTTTCCAATTCGCTTAAAGAGGGATACAGTTCCTTATAGTAAAAGTCTGTGAGCTCAGAGGTAGATTTCATTTTATTTTTGAACGCCAAAGGAATTTATCCCTTTGTCCGCGCTAGCCGCTATGGCACTGAAGCTTGCCCCTGAAGGGGCAGAATTATTTATTAAATAAATCATGTACATTGACATTTTGACGTTCAGTCGTGGTGATTTCAAATACGGCTTTGCGCTGTAAATTCATCCATCCCGCCATCATATTAGTAGGAAACATTTCAATAGCATTATTGAGATCAGTGACGGCTTGGTTGTAAGCACGGCGGGCAGCGGAAATTTGCTCTTCTGCTTCGTTGAGTGAGCGCTGCAGATGCATTACGTTTTCATTGGCTTTGAGATCAGGGTAAGCTTCCATAGCGATGTTAATAGCCCCTAATGCAGAGGTGAGTTTTGCATCCAGTGCTATTTTTTGATCATCCGTGATTCCGGGCTTCATAGCGGATGCACGAAGTTCGGTTATTGTTTCCAGAGTCGTTTTTTCATGTTCCATGTACTGGGAGACGGAGGCCACGAGATTTGGGATGAGGTCAAAGCGTTTTTTTAAAACTGCGTCAACACCACCGAAGATGTTATCGACTTGATTCTTTTTACTGATAAGAGAGTTGTACATCAAAACTGCGATCACAGCGATCAGGGCAAAAATGATTGAAATTGTATTCATATGAGTTCCTTGTGAAATATTCCTCTATTTTAAGAAAGTTTTCCTAAAGAAGGAATAATGCGTTAATTTTTGATTAACAACAAATGGAGCGTTTCATGTTACACTTTGCCTATATTTGATGTAAAAAGGATTACTATGTATCGGCTGTTTTTTACACTGCTCCTAATGACTTTAGGTGTATTTACTGCTTTTGCAACAGGAAATGAAGTTCATGAACCCTCATCGGTAAAAGCACAAGAGGGTAAAGAAGCTTATACTCCCATCTCTAAAGCGGTTAATTTTTTGGATGAGTCAAAAATTCAACAAGAAGATCACAACATTACCGGTCATGGAAAAGCAAAATGAAAAGAACAATATTTTATTCGGCGATAGCTCTTTTAGTTCTTTCAGGCTGTTCAACGATTTCTCAAAACGATGTATTTAACGGTGTCAAAAAAGAGACCTCCAAAGAGCTTCAATGGATCAAAACACCCCAAGAAGCTGCGATAGTACGTGAAAGTGTGAATGATCTTCTCGTAAAACCTCTAAGCCAAGACACTGCAGTACACATAGCACTGATCAATAACCGCTCGTTACAGCAAACCTATGCGCAAATCGGGCTGGCTCAAAGTGAACTGGTACAAGCTGGGCTGATGAGTAATCCGTTATTAGGCTACTCAATTGGACATGCCGGTGGTGTAACACAATCGACGTTAAGTCTGGATGTTGCACTCTTGGACCTTCTTTGGATACCGCTTCGCAGAGACCTTAGCGGTGTGGCGTTGGAAGAGACCCGATTTAGCGTAGGGGATGAAGTCTTACGAACGGTAAGAGAGGTTAAAAAAGCCTATATTGATGCATTCGTAGCGCAAGAGAAACTGGCTTTGTATACTAATTTATTGAAATCACATGAAGCCTCTATCCAGTTAGCGATTCGTCAGTATACGGCGGGGAATCTCTCAAAACGGAACTTACTCAAAATACAAGATACCTATGCTCATGCACGGCTTGAAGCAATGGATCTCAATCGTGAAAATGTGATGGCGCGTGAAATGTTGAACCGAATTTTGGGTCTCTATGGTAATCAAACAAACTACACCTTAGATAACACACCTCTAGGACTTGGAACCCCGACATCGGATGACAAAGGGTTGGAGACAAGAGCTATTAAGAAGCGTTTAGACATGAATGCTGCCATAAAAGCGGTAGATTATGCCGCACGAGATGCTGGGTACACCCAAAATACCCGATTACTGAATGAGATTGAATTATCGGCTGAAAGTGAAAAAGAGACGGATAGCCAGAGATTCAACACTTTTGGGATAAAAATTCCGATTCCTATCTTTGATTTTGGGCAGGGACGTGTAGCAAAAGCGCAAGCAACGTATAATCAAAAAGTACATCATCTCTATGAAATGGCAGTAAACATTCGATCGCAAGTACGAGAATCGTATGCAGCGTCACGTTATACTCATGATAAAGCGGTTGAAGCAAGTGACGTAATTGTCCCCGTGAATCAACAAATATTAGAGGAAACAAAGTTGTTTTATAACGGTATGCTCGATGGGGTGTATGAACTTTTAGAAGATCAACGTCGTTACAGCGAAGCTAAAATGCAATCGCTCGTCTTTGCAGGGGAATATAACAAGGCGCAAGCCGATTTAGAATATGTATTGGGTGGTGATAGTAATGGGACAAAATAGACGAGATTTTTTAGGGCTAGGAGCGACATTACTGGCATCTGCTGGTTTGGGAGCTTCATTAAAAGCGCAAGAACACGATCATGGAGGGCACGGCGATTCGTCATTGCCAAAACGCCAACTTACATGGGTAGAAGATCCTAAGCGTGTTCTCTCACCTGCTACCGTAATAACACCCAGTGAGGGAAAAAACTACAATCCGGTGGTAACACTCAATGGCTGGACATTGCCCTATGAGATGAAAGAGGGAATCAAAGAGTTTCATCTCATCGCTGAACCTGTCGTGCGTGAGTTTGCTCCGGGAATGGTAGTGAACTGCTGGGGCTATAACGGTACGTCACCCGGACCTACTATTGAAGCAGTGGAGGGAGATCGTATCCGTCTTATCGTCACGAATAAACTGCCTGAACACACAACGATTCATTGGCATGGATTGATACTCCCCAACGGTATGGATGGGGTAGGGGGATTGACTCAGCCTCAGATTGCACCTGGTGAGACGTTCGTGTATGAGTTTACCTTAGTTCAAAGCGGTACGTTTATGTATCATCCTCATGCTGATGAGATGGTGCAAATGGCGATGGGGGCGATGGGTATGTTTGTGATCCATCCTAAAAATCCAAAAGAACACCGCGTCGATCGGGATTTTTGTTTTCTCCTTGCCAGTTACGATATCGCTCCAGGTACCTATACCCCAAATCCCTCGACCATGATCGAGTTTAACCTCTGGACATTTAACTCTCGTGTCTTTCCGGGAATCGATTCGATGAATGTACGTGTTGGGGATCGGGTACGTATCCGTGTGGGAAACCTTACCATGACAAATCATCCTATTCAC
>JAMCPS010000123.1 GCA_023379705.1 Campylobacterota bacterium | reverse complement strand
CGGCGTAAAATCGCTTTGACCCTCAAAATGAGCTCTTTCATGCTGAAAGGTTTGGTGAGATAATCATCCCCTCCGCGCTCAAATCCCTGCTCGATGTCCTGATCTTTGTCTTTGGCGCTGATGAAGATGACGGGGGTGTTGATTCCTTGTTTGCGCAAGGTGGCGATGTACTCACTCCCCTCTGTCCCCGGAAGGTTGCGGTCCATCAAAATCAGATCCACTTTCTCTTCGGCGAGCACTTGGGCAACACTTTTGGTGTTGAGAAATCCCATGGTCTCAAAACCCTCTTTGGAGAGATTGAATTCCATGAGCTCTAAAATGTCTTCTTCGTCTTCAACGATGAGGATGAGTGCATTCATAGATCAGCTCCCCTACGCGTGAAAGTTTAACTCGCCGCCTTCTTGCGCATACAACAAAAGGGAAGCAATATTGACCGTACGATCTCCTGTTCGCTCCAGTTTGCGCAAAGTTGAGAGAACCTTGACGTAATCGGCAGAGAGTTCGTGCGATTGCGAGATGAGGTTGAGGAGATCTTTTTCGATGATGGAAAACAGATCGTCATTTTTGGATTCTTCAACGGACACTTTGCGAAACAGCTCTTGAGCATCAGACGTATTCATGGACTCGAGATAGTCATGAATGTATTGCAATGCGTTGAGGGTTGTTTTTTGCAACTGTATGATTGAGGAGGTCATAACCGCAAGATCGCATTGGCTGCGAGACAGCTCTTGGATGCGGTTATTGTACTTCTTCATGTTTTCGCCTACACGGTCAAGCTCATTGGTCATTTTCAAAAAGGCAACGAGAAGACGCAGTTCCTGTGCCTCAGGGCCGTACAGTGCAAGGGTTTTAATAACTTCGTTATCGATCATGTTTGCATCACTTTGGACACTTTTAAGGTTGATACGTGCATTTTCGTAGAGATGATCCTCATTTTCTTCAAATGCCTGCAGGGTTTGTGTGTTTGCACTAATGATAGACGCGACAAGAGTAGAGAGCTGTGTGCGGATTTCGTTGAGTTTGTTTTCGTAGCGTGGGAGCATGATAAAGCCTTTGTTAAAACATAATAATGGGATTGTAGTACTCTATCATCACCATTTGATTACAATAGTTTACCATACTCTGTAACCTTTTTGTTACCAAGGGGGCAGTATAATGTTGAGATTAAAAAAACCTATTCAAGGACACGATATGCTTCCTAAAATCACTAAAGCTCTTCTCGTCACTGCAATTGCTGCAACATCAATGATGGCCGCGGTCAAAATTAACGGTGCTGGGTCAACGTTTGTTGCCCCATGTATGTATGACTGGGCGTATAACTATCAAAAAGCGACTAAAATCCGTGTCAACTATCAGTCCATCGGTTCAGGCGGCGGTATCAAGCAAGTTACTGAGCGTGTGGTCCAATTTGGGGCTACCGATGCACCGCTTACTCCAAAAGAGCTTGACAAAGCAAAATTGACACAGTTTCCGGTGGTATTTGGTTCACTCGTAGTAGCCCATAACCTTCCGGGCGTTGCAGACGAGAAACTAAAACTCAAAAACAGTGTTGTAGCAGACATCTTCGCAGGTAAAATCACGATGTGGAATGATGCAGCAATCGCAGCGGACAATGCAGGAATCAATCTCCCGGCGCAAAAAATCATCGTTGCTCACCGATCTGACGGATCAGGAACAACCTATGTATTTACCGATTATTTGAGTGAAGTATCTAAAACATGGAAAGCCAAATTCGGTACGGGTAAAGCGATCGGATGGGCAACAGGTGTCGGTGGAAAAGGTAATGAGGGTGTAACTAACATCATCAAACAAACTCCTTACTCTATCGGTTACATCGAAAACGCGTACAAAGAGAAAAACAACCTTGCAGCCGCAACGCTGCAAACAGCGAGCGGCAAATGGGTGGCGGCACGTCAAGCCAATTTCCAAAACGGTGTAAAATTGGCTAAATGGGATAAAAAACAACACTTCTACGGTTCATTGGTCGCGGGTGATGGTGATGCAACCTATCCAATCGTTGGAGCGGTTTATGTTTTGATGCCTCGTGAAACAGCGGATGTAAATCAGGAGACAATCAAGTTTATCGATTATTCGTTCCGTAACGGTGACAAAGCTGCTGAAAAACTGGGCTACATTCCACTTCCTGTTGAAACAAGCAATCTTGTACGTCAATACTGGGCTGAAACCAAATAAGTTTTTCCCCCGTTCGCCCTGAGCTTGTCGAAGGGTAACGGCTCATGGTTCGACAGGCTCACCACGAACGGAAAATTTAACACCTCTAAGTTCATATTGATGAATTTAAAGGTGTCCTAATACGACCCACATTTCATTCATTCTCCTCTCCATGACTTAACATAAAGCCTGTTTTAGCGTACGCACTCGGGCTTTTTTTCTTTGTATTTTCACCTTTGTAACCCTCTAGTAATGTAACATTCACGTAACAAAGTTCATCGTCTACAATACCGCTATTAAAAATCAGGTGTGATTCAATATGAAAAAAGTAGTTTTATCGGCACTAGCAGCAACCATCGTTAGCAGTGCCCTTTATGCTGAAACAATGACGCTGTTTACTGATCCTAAAACAGGTCAAGTATTTACAACCGCCGGAGAAGGGCGTGTTATGATGGGTGATTTTATCGATGCTAAAAGTATTGATGAGCATTTCAGAGAGGACGAATCTCATGTGGCTGAATATGAGAGCAAAATCAATCAGTATGTTGATACAGACAAAAAGAACTGGTCAAACAAGCTCAAAATCGGCGGCTACGTTCAGATTCGTAACACTGAGTGGCTTGATGGTGAAGATAAAATCAACGCGAGTAGTACAAGTCGTGACAGCTTTAGAAGATACTGGGCTGACGGCTCGACTGAGAATGACAAAAACTTCCTGATTCGTCGTGCACGTTTGATTCTCTCAGGTAACATTGGGGATCATTTGGGTCTTTATTTCCAGCCTGACTTTGGTAGCACGCCGGGAAGTGCTACAACGAGCAATTTTGGTCAGCTTCGTGACCTTTATGGGGATATTTTTATTGACAAAACCAAAGAACACCGTGTCCGTATCGGTCAGTCCAAAGTACCATACGGGTTTGAGAATATGCAGTCGAGTTCGAAACGTTTGACGCTTGATCGTAATGACGCAATTAACAGTGCGGCTAGAGATGAGCGTGATATGGGTGCATTTTACTACTACACTCCGGTAGCGATTCAAGAGTTGCTAAAAGAGATCGATGATCTCGGGCTCAAAGGTTCAGGAAACTACGGGATGTTTGCGCTCGGCGCCTATAACGGTCAAGGAGCAAACAATGTAGAAAAGAATGGGAACTATCATATTGTTACTCGTTTTACTTATCCGTTTAAAACAGAGAGTGGTCAAATCTTCGAATTTTCTGCCCAAGCGTATTCGGGAAGATATGTAATCAATCCGACAAGTAATGATGATGCAAGTACGGCAAGTGGTAGACCACCACTACAAGAAAATGCGAAAAAAGGGATGAAGGATGAGCGTATCGGTATTACGGCCATCATGTATCCGCAGCCGTTTGGTATCCAAGCAGAGTGGAACTGGGGTACAGCACCGGGTGCTACAACAGGTATGCTTGGTACAACTAGAACAAATGCCGTCGAAGAGAAAAGCTTAAACGGCGGGTATATTCAACCAATGTATCGTATGACGAATGTCCTCAAAGACGGCGATGTTCTTACTCCGTTTATCAAATGGCAATACTTTGACGGCTACAGTAAAGCAGAAACCAATGCTCCTCGTAATCAAGTCAATGATTGGGAGTTTGGAGCTGAATGGCAAGTGGCCAAAGAGTTTGAGCTTACAGGTGTGATTCACAAGATGAACCGTACCGATATCGCTGGAAATTTTAACGGTTACAATCAACGTTTTGAGGGTACGGCGTTACGCGTACAAGCACAGTTCAACTATTAATTTTCTCTTCTCTCCCGCTTTTGCGGGAACTTTCTCTCTTTTTTTCCCTTCGGCGGGGCACGCCCTTCGCCTTTGGTTCCAAACCTATAAATGTGAGGTTTCTCACATGTATTACGGTTTTCATGCTACAATCTTTTTATGATATTAACCAAAAGCAGTTTTCATGGATAAAACAATATTGACCCTAGGTTTGGCGGGATTACTTGTACTCTTTATTGTGCTGGTCTCGATATACGTATGGATCGGCCGTACCAAAAAAGAGGTTGTCAAAAGTAGCGAAGCGGTTGTAACGTTTGAGGGTATGTGTGCGATCATCCATAATTATTCTGCGAGCAATGTTCAGCTAAATAGTGCAGTGGACACGATCATAGAGCGCTACGATCACATTGATGATTTTAGAGTCTATGCGTCACTGCTAGAGACTTTGTGTGTTCATCCCAATACCGATTCAAAAGTGATCTTGCGTTTTCAAAAAGCGCTTATCATTGCAAACCCGAATCTAAAAGATCAGATTGAAAATACGTTAAAGCTGGGGTTGGCGGGGCGAAAGTAAAAACAAAGCATAGTAGGTATTATTAAGCAATCATTCACTATAATTGCGCTCTTAAATATGCCGGCATAGCTCAGTTGGCTAGAGCAGCTGATTTGTAATCAGCAGGCCCGGGGTTCAAGTCCTCGTGCCGGCACCATATTACAATATTCCTCACGTTTCAAAACTACTTTCCCACAGATTTAGGTACGCATTTAATTTTAGATTGAAAATTCCAGGTATCACGGCACATATCATCTAATGTTTTAGAAGCACTCCATTTGAGTATTTTCTGCGCCAAAGAAGGGTCGGCATAAAACTCAGCAATGTCTCCTGCGCGACGAGGAACAATTTCATAGGGAATTTCTTTCCCACTGGCGTTACTAAATGCTTTTACAAGGTCTAAAACACTGTAGCCTTGACCGGTTCCCAGATTAATTGGGGTACATTGAGGTACTGACAGGGCTTCCAATGCTTTGACGTGACCCTGTGCTAAATCGACGATATGAATATAGTCCCGTACACCCGTTCCATCAGGTGTTGGATAATCATCACCATAAACATTCAAAAATTTATGCTTTCCTGCAGCTACTTGAGCAATAAACGGCATTAAATTATTAGGAATTCCCAATGGATCTTCTCCAATTAATCCACTTGGATGTGCTCCGACTGGATTGAAATAACGTAAAATGACGATTTTCCATTTGCTGTCAGAGTGGTAAAGATCACGTAATATATCTTCGATGACGAGTTTTGTTTTCCCATACGGGTTGGTGGGCTGAAGAGGATGACTTTCGGAAAAAGGCAGCTTTACGGGGTCGCCGTAAACAGTAGCAGAAGAGCTAAAAACAAGCGTTTTAATATTGTTAGCCTGCATCGCACGTAGAAGACAAAGCGTTCCATGTACATTATTATCATAATAATCCAGAGGCTTTTCTACCGATTCACCTACAGCTTTTAGCCCTGCAAGGTGAATAACAGCATCACATCCTCGCATCGCTTCACTCATGCGCGCTTCATCACGAATATCCCCTATTATGAGTACTGCTGTTTTACCTGTAATGGTTTTGAGTTGATGTATCGCTTCTGTAGAACCATTAGACAAATTATCATAAACAACGATGTCGTAACCGGTTTGGAGTAGTTCCACACAGATATGCGTACCGATATATCCTGCTCCTCCGGTGATAAAGATTTTCATAACACTACGCTCATGATTAATAGCTTCCTTTTCGTCCCAAAACGACCATTAACGTTTTTATAAGTATCTCAATATCTAGCTCAATGGACCAGTTTCGAACATACCAAACATCCAGCTGTACACGCTCACTATAATCGATATCATTACGGCCGCTCACTTGCCATAGACCTGTAATACCAGGTTTTACAGCTATAAAATAGTTATAAAACTCTTCATACTTGACAACTTCTGCTTTGACTATCGGTCTTGGGCCTACGAGGGACATTTCACCTTTGAGTACATTAATGAGTTGTGGCAACTCGTCCAAGGATGTTTTACGTAAAAAATTTCCTATTTTGGTAACACGGGGGTCATTTTTAAGCTTAAAATCCTTTTCCCATTCATCACGACTGAATGCGCATTCATTTAAAAGAACGTCAAGCCTCTCTTGGGCATCAACATACATAGTACGAAACTTCCATACACGAAACGTTTTACCTTTGTATCCAATACGTTGATGTGTAAACAGAGGGTTTCCTTTTGTAGCAATAAAGACGATTGAATACAAAATAAGCAGTAAGGGAGAGCATAAGAGAACAAGCACAAATGCTACACTGTAATCAAATATTTTTTTGATATATTGATCAACAACACTTAAAAGGTTGTTTTTGATATAGATGGCCATTCCCTTATGATGAATAGAACTTATTAGCTCTCCGTTGATCATAGGGATTTTAGAGATTTTAGGAAGTAATATGACGCGATGTACATTCTTTTGAATATGGTCTATCAAGTCATTAATTTCATTGATGTCCGAATTTTCAATATCAATGACAGCAGCATGATATTTTCCTGACTGGATTAATACTTCTATCTTTTTATGAATCCAATAAATAGGTTCCTCATCTACGTTCAAGGTTACAGAAATGTCATAACCAAAAGGGTTTAGTGGTGCAAACCAGCTTTGTACATTGATTTTACCTCTATTATCACAGACTACAAATACCGATTTCCGCATCCACGAAAAGCGCATGGCTTTTTTTTTGAAGTAATACATCCACATGGGGTTAAAAGCATTCAATAAAAAATGGATAAGTAAGATAGTGCGAGAAACATGATCACCAAGTTTTGCTAACGAAATAACGACAAAAATAGCAAAAAGTGCGATGATATTTGATTTCAGTATAATCATCAGTTCGTTGGTCGTCACCATTCGACGTGTGAGAAGCCTGTGAGTATAATAGGTGAGCAAATAGATCAAACCTATCCATAAATAATTAACGATTTTGTGGGAGTCAAGATCTGCAATCAAATATTTTGAAATAGCAAAAGATAAGAGCAAGTTTCCAAAAATAAAAAAAGTGAAGAAAACCAATCGAAATGAAAAATAGGTCAAGTTCCCCCCTAATAATAGATGCGCATCTTATTCCACC
>JAMCPS010000122.1 GCA_023379705.1 Campylobacterota bacterium | reverse complement strand
TGACTTGCAAATGATTGATGTAGTCAATGAGCTACTCAATAATACGGCTCACGATGAATATCAGATTTTTAAAGCATACAGAGATCTTAAGCGTTCTAATAGGCATTACGATATTGCTATCTTCTTCCGCCGACACTGCGATTAACATTGAATGTTGGATAATCAATTTTTTTATCCAACTGTTTCTTTTATAGGTAAAATTCATGACTGATAAACTTTCATTTAAGACTCCCATATATGTGCTTGCACCACTAGCAGGGTACACAGATCTTCCATTTCGTAATGTTGTTAAAAAGTTTGGGGCAGATTTGACAGTAAGTGAAATGCTGAGTTCAAATGCATTGGTTCATGGGTCAACTAAAACATTTAAAATGCTTGAACGCAGTCCCAATGAAGATCCATATTCAGTTCAAATAGCAGGTTCCGAAGAAGATATTGTACGTCGTGCGGTTGAACTACTCAATGAGCAAGAAGATATAGATATCATTGATCTTAACTGTGGTTGCCCCGTTCCGAAAATTGTTTGTCATGGATCCGGAAGTTCCTTACTAAATGATTTGTCCCGCATGGCTAAAATTATAGAAACGATTAAAAAAACGTCTAATAAGTCGACGCTCAGCGTAAAAATTCGTTTAGGATTTGAAGAGAAAAATCATATTGAAATCGCTAAAATTGTGCAAGAGTGTGGAGCTGATTTTATAGCAGTACACGGACGGACACGTGCGGGTAAGTTTAAAGCAGCGGTCGATTATGACGCGATTGCCCAAATTAAAGATGCTGTTTCAATTCCTGTAATCGCGAATGGTGATATAGATTCTTATGAAAAAGCGCAATGGGTTTTAAAGCATACTAATGCTGATGGCATTATGATAGGACGTGGGGCAGTTGGGGCACCATGGATTTTTCATCAACTTAAAACGGGTAGCAGTGATGTAGATCCAATGTTGAAGCACGCGATCATTATGGAACATGTTCGGGGGATGATTTCATTTTATGGTGAGAGAGGGGTGGTGATGTTTCGCAAGCATGTTCATACCTATTCCAAAGGATATGAAGGCGCATCTTCTTTGCGTGATGCCGTGAATCGTATTGACGACCCGCTTCATTTTATGGAAGTTGTAGATCAGTTTTTCCGTGAAAACCGCCAAATATACGAAGGGTTTAAAGCTTCGTCTATGAGTTGTGAATGTTAAAGAGGGTATTAATACCCTCCTGAAGCCTTCTCTTTGTAAGAGTCAAAAGACTCGTCTTGCGTTGTGCCCAATTGAAAAAAACCATCGAGCTCTTGATGTTTTGATTTTAGCATGCTCTCAAATTCATTTTGTGAAATGGGAATATTGTCCTGAAATTTGTCTAATAAAATCGTATTATTACCTAAGAGAACGAGATAACTTTGTGTGCCAAAGTCGAGCATGGCTACGGAATGGGAGGCATCTAGAGTTTTTTGAAACCGTATTTGGACACCGCCGCTTCCTAGTGTGCTGGCTAAGGATGCTGTTGGTGATAAAATAGAGCTGCTTTTTTTATCGCTGTTAAATGACCATGGTGCCTTTGGTTCTTCTCGCATGCGAATCGTTTTTTTGGCTATTCCTTGTTTAAGCCAAAAGAGTATTCCTATTCCAACGACTAAAATGCCAATGACGACATAGTAACTTTGTTCAAACTCATTTCCTGGTTTTGTTGGAAGAGTAGAAACAGTAGCTGCGTTTTGTCCTACGACACTATTTTCCATTGGTGATGTAAGAAGCGGGTTGAATCGCAGTCTCAATCCATAAGAATCAGATGTTTTAGATGCCTTAAGTGTAACATTGGCAGGGACATTTGCTACAATTTGTATCTGATCAGCATCAGGGGAAATGGAAAGTTTTTGAAGAAATTCAGAATTAATCATTTTGACCAATGGGGAATCGATGGAAGCTTCTTCCAGTTTAATAACGATAATATTTCCTTGTCTGTTCTGACGTAAAACACCCTCGTATGGGGTATCAAAGGTAAGCATCACATCAACATGGTCTTGGCGATCATAAATATTGTAACTGAGAATCTTGGATCCAAAAAGAATCCCGGGAATTAGTAGGATTAGGGCTAGTTTTTTCATAGTCTCTCTTTGGATAAATAATACAACACTGCACTCGAATCAAGTACTTCATTGATACGAATTGCAAGATTTTTTTCATAAACCATTACTTCCCCTTTTCCAATAATACGTTGATTAACATAGGATTCGACACTCTCACCGGCTGGTTTTCCCAAATCAATGACAGACCCTTTTTCCAGTTTCAGTATTTCTCCTAGCGAGAGGGTTGTTTGACCCAAATCTGAAACAAACTCAACTTCCATATCAAGTAATCCCTCATAATCCATCCATGCGAGCTCTTTAAGCGGATCAAATGAACCTTCTTTTTCAAAAAGAGGTAGCTCAACAGCAAGAGGTAATTCTTCATCCATAATTATAAGGCCTTTATCGCAAGGAGCATTTCACCATTAGCAATTTGAACCGTGTGCATTGCATCATAAGGCATGGTAAAATAATCTTCTTTTATAAAATGTGGTGTTGAAATTGTAAATGAATTTGCATCAGATGCTTCGGCAAGTACTTTTGCACTGCCGATTATCATATTGGTAGTTTCAAGCAACATGTCCATAAGGGTCTCCTCGTCTGAGTTCTCTTCACCTAAAAAAATTTCGGCTATGTGTTGTATAAGCACACTATCACAGCCTAAATAGGCACGATGTTTGATGCCGCTATTTGTTTCTATGTCTAGATAAGCAATAAGTGTTCTCTTTTTATCACTCATTTTTGCAGTTGTATGTGGCAAACGAATTTGATGAATACAAAAATTTTCTGCAGCCTGAAGAATTGTTGGCAACATTGTAAGCTCCATTATATTTCACTAGGTAATAGATTATAGCGTAAAAATACAAGGAAAGAATAGGGGTAAACTTAAGTATAATCGCGCAGTATAATCGAATATAAAGCGTAATATGATGACAATCGAACTAATTGTTTTAGGTGTAGCTGTAGGTACTTTGTCCGGTTTTTTTGGAATTGGAGGAGGGACGGTGAGCGTGCCTTTATTGATGATCCTTGGGTTTGGGATCAAAGAGGCTATTGCATTATCGGTAATGCAGATGCTTTTTGGTTCATTAATGGCAGCTTGGATGCATCAAAAGAAAAAAACCTATCTCATCAGTGATATTAAATATTTTGGTTTTGGCGGATTGCTTGGAGCCACGTTGGGTGCTGTACTGGTTAAAGTTTTAGATGAAGCAATGCTTGAATGGTTTTTTTTGGCTATTGTCGCTTTTACTCTAGGGCGGTTTGTAATGGCCTCACCTAAGCCTACACGAGCTGAGATCATCAATCGACCTCTGTATGCAGCAATAGGAAGTTTGATTGGGGTATTTTCAGGAATGTTAGGGGTAGGAGGATCAATTTTGATGACACCTGTTTTAGTTACCTTCATGGGATTTGAACTCAAAAAAGCATCAGCCATTGGACTTTTCTTTGTAATATTTACTTCTGCGTCGGCTTTTATTACATTAGGTTTCTTGGGAATGTTGAATTGGCAAGCAGGTCTTCTCCTGGCATTTTCATCATTACTGGGAATCGGTATGGGGATTTATTTGCTAGAAAGAATACATATTAAGCATTACAAGCAGATTCTTGTTGCTTTTTATAGTATTATTTTCGCCCTTACGGCGTACAAAATCATTGTGGGATAAACAGTATGGATATGATTAAAATTATAGGTGCTCGTGAGAATAATCTCAAAAATATATCTTTGGAAATTCCTAAAAATTCGCTCGTTATTTTTACAGGAATCAGCGGAAGCGGAAAGTCGACATTGGCATTTGATACCCTTTATGCGGAGGGGCAGCGCCGTTACATTGAATCGCTCTCGTCGTATGCACGTCAATTTTTGGATCGTGTGGGTAAGCCGGACGTGGATAAGATCGAAGGGCTGACCCCGGCAATCGCTATTGATCAAAAAACCACGTCCAAAAATCCCCGTTCAACTGTAGGGACGATTACCGAAATATATGATTATTTACGACTTTTATATGCTCGCATCGGTGTTCAGCATTGCCATTTATGCGGAAAACAGATTACCAAAATGTCGGCACAAGATATTATTGATCAAGTATTAAAATTGCCTGTTGATTCAAAAATAGTAATTATGTCACCACTGGTGAGAGAGAAAAAAGGGACATTTGCGGACATATTTGAATCTTTACGCCATAAGGGATACGTTCGTGCTCAAATTGATGGCGTTATGGTACGTCTTGATGAAGAGATCGAGCTTTCAAAAACAAAAAAGCATACGATCAAGGTAGTGATAGACCGTCTCGTGGTAAAAGAAGAGAACCACGATCGTTTAGGTCAAGATGTTGAAAAAGCGCTCAAAGAGAGTTTTGGAGAAGTTGAAATAGAAATTCAAAACCATGATGAAGTAGGTCTTCATGATAAGCTCATACATTACAGTGAGCACAGTGCATGTTTTGACTGTAAGGTCAGTTTTGATCCGTTGGAACCACTCTCGTTCTCATTTAACTCTCCGAAGGGTGCGTGTTCGGAATGTGATGGATTAGGGATTCGCTATTCACTAGATTATGAAAAGATTATCGATTCCGAGCTCTCTGTTGAGAAAGGGGCGATAAAAATCGTTTATGGATTCAACAAAGGGTATTATTTTACTTTTCTAAAAGCTTTTTGTGCCACGGTAGGAATAGACATCAGTGTACCATTTTATTCTCTTGAAGAACATCAGAAGAAAGCTATATTGCATGGCACGGTTGACGATGTTGCCTTCAAATGGCAAGAACATCCTATAAGCAGAACATGGCCTGGAATCGTCCGTATTGCGTACGATATATTTAAAGACGAAAAAGATCTTGCGGATTATATGTCTGAAAAGCCGTGTAATGTCTGTAATTCGAATCGGCTTAAACGTGAATCATTGGCGGTAAAAGTTGCGGATAAAGGTATTGGTGATGTGATCACTATGCCGCTAAAAGACACCTATGCATGGTTTGTTGATCCTAAAACATTTGACCATTTGAGTGATCAAAGCACGATGATTGCGGCCTCTATTCTTAACGAGATACGCGAGCGTCTCTTTTTCCTTTTTGATGTGGGTCTTGGGTATTTATCTTTGAGCCGCGATGCCCGCAGTATCAGCGGAGGAGAGGCACAGCGTATCCGTATCGCATCTCAAATCGGCAGCGGATTAACGGGGGTTATGTATGTGTTGGATGAACCAAGTATCGGTTTGCATGAACGTGATACCCTTAAGCTAATCCGTACTCTGCGTTCATTACAAGAAAAAGGCAATACCGTCATCGTTGTGGAACATGATAAAGAGACGATAGAGTATGCGGATTACATTGTGGATATCGGACCAGGGGCTGGAAAATTTGGCGGAAATGTTGTTTTTGCAGGCACACTCGAAGAGATGAAAAAAAGCGATACCCTTACTGCGGATTATCTTTCAGGACGTAAGCAAATAAAATATTTTTACCGTCGACCTCAAGAAGAGTGGATGAATGTTAATAATGTCTCTCTCAATAATATTAATGATTTAAGTGTCGCAATTCCTCTGCACAACTTTGTGTGTGTTACGGGTGTGAGCGGAAGCGGTAAAAGTTCTCTTATTTTACAGACGCTTCTTCCAGTAGCACGTGAAATCTTAAATCGTGCGCGTAAAGTAAATCGCGTTGAAGGTGTTGAAATAACGGGGCTTGAAAAACTTGATAAAGTTATTTATCTTGATCAAAGCCCAATCGGTCGTACACCACGTTCAAACCCAGCAACTTACACGGGTGTTATGGATGAAATTCGTAATTTATTTGCAAAAACGAAAGAGGCCCAGATTAGAGGGTATACGGCATCACGTTTTAGTTTTAACGTCAAAGGCGGTCGTTGTGAAAAATGTCAGGGGGAGGGGGAAATTAAGATTGAGATGCATTTTCTCCCTGATATCATGGTCAAATGTGACGCGTGTCATGGAAGCCGTTACAACTTGCAAACCTTGCAAGTCGAATATAAAGGAAAAACAATTTCCGATGTACTCAATATGAGTGTAGGTGAAGCATTGGTATTTTTTGCCCCTATCCCTAAAATGAAGGTGATTTTGCAGACACTGAGCGATGTTGGATTGGATTACATTACCTTAGGGCAAAATGCGATCACCCTCTCAGGCGGAGAAGCTCAAAGGATTAAATTGGCCAAGGAACTGAGTAAAAAGGATACAGGAAAAACATTGCACATCCTCGATGAGCCGACTACCGGATTGCATTTTGATGATGTAAACCGTTTAACAAAAGTACTGCATAATTTTGTGGAACTTGGGAATTCAGTTTTGGTAATTGAGCATAATCTTGATATGATTAAAAACGCAGATTATATTATTGATTTAGGTCCTGAGGGTGGATCAGGAGGAGGGCTTTTAGTAGCTCAAGGGAATCCCGAAACAGTAGCACTTGATTGGGAAAAAACCGGAAGTTTTACCGGAAAGTATTTGGCTCTTGAGTTAAATAAGATATAATAAACGCCGTAGCTTATACCATAAGGACCATGAATGAAAAGTTCAATGATTAACAGCATTAAATCGTTACCTCCATTACCTAAGACTGTAGTTGATATGCAAAGAGTTTGCAATGATCCTGAGTCTTCTATTGGTGATTTGGTTAAAACGATAGAAGGCGACCCTATGATTGTGGCCAATTTGTTAAAAGCGGCTAATTCACCGTTATACAGTTTACGTCGTGAGATTAATAATGTGTCACAGGCAGTTTCATTATTTGGTATGAGTATGACACGATCAATCGGTTTGGGTAATTCGGTTCGTAAACTTTTGAATGTTGATATGGAACCTTATGGAATTACTTCAGAACGCTTTGCGGAAATCTCTTCCTTACAGGCTATTTTGTCTCATAAATGGTTTAGTCAAATTGATAAAAACAAAGCGGATAAACTTTTTTTAGCTTCTTTTTTGCAAGAAACAGGGAAGATTGTCATTGCGAGTGATATTATTCAAGAAGAGTTAGTGACCAATTTTAAATCAGATATTGAAGTGGCAGTTGATATCTCAAGTGTAGAAAAAAGTTATGTAGAAGCATCAACAGCGGAAGTAACTGCAGCCATCTTTTCTCACTGGAATTTTGATCATGAATTTGTTCATATGATATCTTTTTCGGATACGCCACACAAAGCTCCCGATGAAATTAAAGAACTCGCATCAGCACTTAATATTATTAAAACAATCATGCCAATTAATGAACCGTTATCTGAGCGATCTATTATGCTAGGGCTTAAAAAAGCTCAAGAAGCAGGATTTGATGTTGTTAAATTGCAAAAAGCGATTGATGCAATTATTGATACTACAGCGGTATAGTTTTAATAAAGATGGCCTCAAAAACAATAACAATTATAGATACTTTTGGATTCTTTTTTCGTTCATTTTATGCTCTTCCTCCTCTTAAAAACAAGCATGGTTTTCCAACCGGTCTTTTGACCGGATTCATGAACTTTATCGCTTCCCTTCACAAAGATCACAGCAGTGATTATCTCATTTTCGCTTTGGACGCAAAGGGGCCTAGTTTTAGATCGCAAATTGATCCAAATTACAAAGCCAATCGTTCACCTGCACCCGAAGAGCTTGTTAAGCAGTTACCCATAGCCATCGAATGGATTGATAAAATGGGATACAAGTCACTCATGCTCAGTGGATATGAAGCCGATGATATGATTGCTTCGGTAGTCCATCATGCAAGAGAGCAGGGGTATTTAGTTCGCATCGTGTCGCATGACAAAGATTTGTATCAGCTTATTGAGGATGATTTGGTCGTTTTGGTTGATGCCATCAGTAAAAAAGTGCTTAATGAAAAACATTGTACGGAAAAATACGGTGTACAACCGAGTCAATTTATCGATTATCAAGCCTTAATCGGGGATACAGCCGATAACGTCCCCGGTGTTAAAGGGATAGGTAAAGTCACAGCCCAAAAACTTCTAGAGCAGTTTGGAAGTTTGGATACTATGTACGAACGTCTTGATGAAGTGATGCCTGTTCGTATTCGCGGTTTATTGGATACCTATCGCGCTGACGCCTTTCGTTCTCGAGAATTAGTGACACTCAAAGCAGATGTTTTTAAAACCATGGATTTTGCTGAATACGCAATGCATTTTGATAATCCTTTTCTCCCTATTTACGATGATCTTGTTCATTATGAGATGAATGGGGTATTACGCTCACTCAAAGCCAAAGCACTTTTTCATGAATCCCAAGAGCTTCCGCCAGTAGAAAAAGAAACTACTGCATCGGTATGTGCAAACGAAGAGGGGTGCAGTGTTCTTATAGACAGCGATGAAATGCTAGAGAGACATATTGCGACCATCGCTATGGATGCGCTCATTGCATTTGACACTGAGACGACAGGGTTGGATTATCATAAAGATATGCTAGTGGGATTTAGTTTCAGTACGGATGGCAAAACGGGATATTATGTTCCGATTGCCCATTCCTATCTTGGTGTTGCTGATCAAGTAAGCGCAGATGCCGCTAAAAAAGCGATAACGGAAATTTTTAAACGCAAAGTCATAGGCCATAATATCAAATTTGATCTTCATTTTGTTACACGATATTTAGGTGTTGAAAGGTTACCTATTCATGCCGATACGATGGTGTTGGCGTGGTTGGGTGATTCTGAACGATCGCTTTCCATGGACAGTTTGAGCCAATCGTTGTTTGGTCATGAGATGATTCATTTCAAAGATACGGTTAAAAAGGGTGACAGTTTTGCCTCGGTTTCCATTGAAGATGCATGCCGATATGCGGGAGAAGATGCGTATATCACCATGCGGCTGTACGATGTTTTAAGTAAACAGTTGGAGTTAAAAGGGGGTGCTCAAGCACTTAGAGAAGCCTATGAAATTGAGTTTCCTTTTACGATGACATTGTTGGGTATGGAGAGAGAGGGGATCGCCGTTGATGTGAATGCGCTGGAACTTTTCAAATCGGAAGTCTCCAAAGAGTTGACTTCGCTGACCCAAACTATCCATGAAGCTTGCGGCACGGTGTTTAACCTCAATTCCCCTAAACAATTAGGGACAATTCTTTTTGAAACGCTCGCATTACCGCATGGGAAAAAAACAAAAACGGGTTACAGTACGGATGAATCGGTCTTGGAAGGGTTGACAAACGAACATCCTGTTGTTGCGATGCTTCTTCAATACCGAGAATATCACAAGCTTTATTCAACCTACATTGAACCGCTGATGGTACTGGCTAAGAGTGATCAGAACTCCCGTATTTATACCTCATTTGTTCAGACAGGCACAGCGACGGGACGACTTAGTTCCAAAAATCCGAATTTGCAAAATATTCCCGTAAAAACGGCATTGGGCATGCGCATTCGTGAAGCGTTTGTAGCCCCTAGGGGGAAAAAACTTATTGGCATTGATTATTCTCAAATTGAGTTACGTTTATTGGCTCATTTTAGTCGGGACAGTGTGTTGGTCAATGCCTTTAACGAAGGGCATGATATCCACATGCAAACCGCGATAGCATTGTTTGGTGAAGCTCAAGCCGCGAGTAAACGTAACATCGCCAAAACCGTCAATTTTGGTCTACTGTACGGCATGGGACAAAAAAAGCTCTCCGATACCCTCGGAATTACGACGAAAGAAGCCAAAGAGATTATAGAGCGCTATTTCGAGACGTTTCCGAGTGTCAAAGGCTATTTTAGCGGTATCGTTGAGCAGGCCAAAGAGATGGGATACGTGGAGACGCTTCTACATCGCCGCCGCTATTTTGATTTCGGCTCCGCTACCCCAATGCTCAAAGCAGCATACGAACGTGAGTCAGTTAATACCGTATTCCAAGGCTCTGCATCGGATCTCATCAAGCTTTCTATGAACAAGATCGATACGATGATCCGTACTGAGGGGTTGCGTGCTCGAATGTTGTTACAAATCCACGATGAATTGATTTTTGAAGTAGATGAAGAGGTTGCGCCACAATTGGCGCAACGATTTGTAGATGCCATGGAACATATCTTGGAACTGCGTGTTCCACTGAAAACTTCTATGCATATCGGGAACCATTGGGGCAAGTTGAAATAGATTTTAATACTCTGTCGTAATTGATCCAAAAAAAGATATTAGAATAGTTCCAAGTAGTCTAAAAGCTTCGTTTGATAGTGGTAAAATATAGTATTGGATATTTCTATGGTAACAGGTGCAGGAATATATCATATGCTGATATAAAGTGGCAAATAATAAAGGACTTTAGAAATATTGTCGTATGTAATTATTATGAGGAAATGTAATGAACATTAACGCAATACGTACAGAGCGGCAAAAATGGATGACATGGAAAAATATCGCGCCACTACGTGAGGCAATAGATCAGTTACCCGATATTTCTGCAACAGTGACCTTGAACAATACCGTAACGCTCAAAAGCGATCAAGCGGTAGATTTGGATGCATTAGAGAAAACAGCGCGACTGATGATGCCGTGGCGTAAGGGACCGTTTGATTTGTTCGGACTTTTTATTGATACCGAATGGCGCAGTGATCAAAAGTACAATTTTTTGCGTCCCCATTTTAATCTGAGTGGCAAAAAAGTAGCGGATATCGGCTGTAATAACGGATATTATATGTTTCGTTTTCTCGAAGATACACCTGCCAAAGTCGTCGGATTTGACCCCTCCGCACTTTTTAAATCTCAGTTTGATTTGATGAACCATTTTGTGAAAAGTGATATTGTGTATGAGCTTTTGGGTGTGGAACATTTGCCCTTTTATGAAGAAAAATTTGACGTTATTTTTTGTCTGGGTGTTTTGTACCACCGAAGTGATCCCGTTGCGATGCTCAAATCACTTTTTCAAGGGTTGGAAAAGGGGGGTGAAGTCTATTTGGACACCTTTATTATTGAGGGAGAAGAACCATATGCACTTTGCCCGCAGGGAAGCTATTCAAAAATTACCAATGTTTATTTTGTCCCGACACTAAAAGCATTAGAAAATTGGTGTATTAAAGCCGGATTTTCGAGTTTTGAAGTATTGGGTACGGTGGTAACAACGAGCGATGAACAGCGTAAAACTGACTGGATAGAATCGCAAAGCCTTGAAGATTTTCTCGATGTGGACGATAGTACCAAAACAATAGAAGGATATCCTGCGCCGTTGCGTGGTTATGTCCGAATTAAAAAGGGGTAATTGTGGATGGTGATATAGAAGTTCAAGACGATTTAGCACATTTAATCAGCAAAGAACAAATTAGTTTACATACGCATATGAAAATTAATACGAATTTTAGCGGTGAAGTAGTTACCATCAATCCAGGATATGCAAAAGTGGTATTGGACACGCTTGAAGTAATGAGAGCCGATGAGATCGGGATGGTCCATGGAGGATTTATCTTTGGCGCAGCTGATTTTGCAGCAATGGCTGCGGTAAATGAACCAAATGTTGTTCTTGCGTCATGCACCTGTCTATTTCTCTCCCCTGTACGTGTAGGAGATCAGGTTACTTTCATAGCAGAAGAACACCAAAAAGAGGGAAAAAAACGCACCGTACAGGTTAAGGGGTATGTTTATGACATTAAAGTATTTGAGGGGGAGTTCAAGACAATCATAACCGATCGTCATGTACTGCGTTTGGATTTATTGAAGAATACTGAAGAACTGAACAGGGAAGTTTGATCTATTCCAATCTGTCTAACCAGTAACCGACATTGTGCTGTTCATGAAAAAGGGTAGTCGAATTGCCATGCCCCGGATAGAGAGTTTTGTTCTCTCTCATCGAACTCATTTTCATTAAACTTTTTTTCATATCCTCGGGACTTGAATAAGGGAAATCGTAGCGTCCGATGGAATCGTGAAATAGAAAATCACCGCTAAACATTACATCGCCAATTTCAATCATGGAGCATCCCGGGCAATGTCCCGGAAAATGATGAAATTTCACTTCGGTCCCATCAAAATCAAATGTCTGATCCCCCACTACTTCCACATCCGGATAAGAGGGTGGCAAATCAGGCATCCATTCACTGCTTTGAAGTAAAAACACATCGCCCTTGGGTGTGTAAAGGGGAATGTTCAACTTTGTTTGCAGTTCATCGTTACTCCATACATGGTCAAAATGACCGTGGGTATTAAGTATCGCGATAGGGTTGGTTACATTTTTCATAACCCAATCGGTGGCCCCAACACCCGGATCAATGATAAAATCTTTTCCATCGGTTTTAAGAATATAGCAATTGGTCTGATAAGGCCCCATGGGCTGTTTTAGTATTTCCATAATGTTTAGCTCTTTTTTTAGTCAAATTTTATCATAATACGCTCATGGAACTCTATAGCACTCTTGAACATTTATTGACACTTCAGAATCCATCGCAAAAAGTGGAAGAATTTAGAACATTTTACAGCCAATATATATTAGGCAGGGTGAGCAAAAAAGAGACTTCCTCTACGTTGATGTTTGAAAAACCCTCCTATGCCGGACACATGAACTATTGTGATCAAAAAGAAGCCCCAAGACGATCGAAACTCGGAGCCGTACGCGGACAGATTTTACTGCTGCACTCCGTTGCTCATATCGAATACAGTGCCATTGATTTGGCACTGGATGCGGCTTATCGTTTTCGTGATGTAGGAGATGAGTTTATCGATGATTGGCTCAAAGTGGCAGATGACGAAGTGCGCCATTTTGTCATGATCAATGGCCTTTTGCATGAAATGGGAAGTTTTTACGGTGAGCACATGGTTCATGATGCATTGTTTGAGGCTTCGAGACAGACACAGACTCTCTTGGAACGAATGGCCGTAGTACCTCGTTATTTAGAAGCAAACGGGTTGGATGCTACCCCTCTGATATTGAACAAACTTGATTCCTTACGCAAAGATCCTATGGTGTTGAAAATCATTGATGCATTGGAAATCATATTGGAGGAAGAGGTAGATCATGTATGCAGAGGGGATAAGTGGTTTCATTTTGCGTGTAAGCGAGAAAATATATCTCCAGATGTTTTTTTTGAGATCATTGAGCGCCATTACCCCCAAAGTTTTCCACGTAAAACAGCTGTCAACTGTGATGCGCGTAAATCCGCGGGATTTGAGTGCCATGAACTGGAAAAAATATCGTTGATCAAATGTTAAATAATCCAAGCACCGTCTCGATAGACCACTTGGTCTCCCAGTGTAAACGTGTGTGTATCCGCAAAAACATCGACATGATATCGGCCATCTCTGCGTTTAAAACCGGGCTTGCCATAAATCCCATGTTTTGCACCTAACGACAAATGAACACCGCACATACGCTCATAGGTCCCTGTATCTGCAACCGTACGTGTTTTGGTAAATGCTCTGTTTAGACCAAACCCCAGTTCACGAACCCATACCACGCCCCCTTCATCTCTGCGTATATTTGAGAGAATTTGATCAAATTCAGGCGTTGAATTTTCACACTCCACTACTTGACCTTCTACTATGGTAAGGGTTATAGGGGTTTTGGGATAATTTAGTTTGTACGTGACATCCCCGAAACTGAAAATTTTGACACGTCCATTTACCGCTGTCAAATCCTGTGCTTCGGTGAACACTTCACCCAACGGAAACTGACCGCCAACATTATTCATCTGCGAATAATCACCAATATTGAGTTTGGCACATTCAAATGACGATCCATATACCAGCAATTCTCCACCGGAATCTAATACACCAGAGGGAGCAGTATCAATTTTATCTTTGAGCGCATGACCGACACCGCGATAGTAATCGCAATCATAGGCAAGCGAATCAATGTAATAGGGTGCTTCCTCATCGGACATTCTGCTTAGATGAGGGTGTTCAATCACTTTTATCTTGCGCTTGAACAACTCAATGCGCATGCGGAAGTCGTTGAGACGAAAACTCGTCGATTGTACCAATGCTACGAAGTCAGATGGTTGCAGTTCATTAAAAATTTCTAATATTTCATCCGAAGTAGTCGTAGAAAAATCGATAAAGATGGCATCACTCAAACAGCGCATGTAACCTTGTGAGAGAATGTTTGACAAAAGACAATGGGTGTCATAAACAATAACTGCACGATGGTCGCTGTCATGGTGGAACACTTCATTCAACAATCCGTTCAAATATTCACCCGCTCGTGAAATTAAAATTTCGTGATCGCTATTTATGCTCATTGTTTTCCCTCATACGAATGATGCAATTATAGCAAACCATCTTAAACCCTGAATGGGGATACGTTAACGAGAATTTAGTTACCATGCTATAAAATATAAAGGATTACTATGGAAATGATGTTTGGTTTAGTATTTTTGTTTTATGCGATGCTTGTTGGGGTTTTTGTTCTTTGGTTATGGGCACTGTTAGACATTATCACCTCGAAATTTCAAGAAAACTTAATGCAGATCATTTGGCTTCTTGTGGTTTTCTTTTTACCTTTTATCGGTGTAATACTCTATTTGTTGCTCGGAAGATCCATGAAAATGTCCAAGGAAAGTTCTGATAACAATGTAAATTTAATGTACGACCAATTATCAAAAATTAAACAACTTTTAGACAATGGCGCCATCACCCAAGAAGAGTTTGATGCCGAAAAAGAAAAAATTTTAAACCGCAATAAATAAACAGGATAAAAATCTATGACCCAAGAATTACACTACGTTCAAACATTTTACAATCAAACAATCGAATTTGTGGCAAATTACAGTTTTCAAATCATCGGGGCATTCATCATCACGATTATCGGATGGTTTCTTTCAAAATACATTTACAATGTTTTGATTAAATTTTTTAATAAGCATGATTTTGACACTACGTTGGGTAAATTTGCCGCCAATACCGTACGAATACTAATATTGGGTGCTATGATTGTTGTCGCAATCGGTAAACTTGGAATTTCAATCGCGCCGTTTATTGCTGCTGTGGGTGCGATATTTTTAACAGCAGGTTTAGCTATTCAAGGAAGTGTTGCCAACTTTGCTGCCGGTATTTCTCTGGTCATCAGCCGCCCTTTTAAAATAGGGGATACGATATTGATCAATAATATCTACGGCGAAGTCGAAGAGATCAAGCTGGCCTATACAATGCTACGAACTGAAGACGAAGAGCTGATCACGGTACCCAATAAGAATATGATCGGAGAGGTGATCGTTAACTCGTTTAAATATCGCATTGTTGAATCGACGGTAGGGATTTCATACAATGATGACATTGACCAAGCAATCACAATTATCAAAGAGGTTATTGATGGTTTTGAAAATATCTCCGCAGATAATAAGGCGATAGTGGGGATCGAAAAATTTGGTGACAATGCTGTGGAAATAGGGATGCGGTACTGGGTTCCTACCCGATCGTTTTTTAAGATGCAGTATGAGGTTAATCTAGCCGTGTACAAAGCATTAAATGAGGCACAGCTTACGATTCCCTATCCACAACGTGATATTCACGTTTATGGACAAACTGCAGTTTAAAATTTTTAGTATTTCTTGTTGGTATTGACCAGTAGATCTTTTGGTTTGAGATTGTCCATCAAATAGGTAAGGTTTTTGAGAGACATGAGGCGCACTGCTTCCCCTTTTTCCTTTTTGAGTTCACTGGAAAAACCGCTTTTTGAAAAAATCACAAAAACATTGATATCGATTTGTGCTTGTTCGCATTTTTCTTTGAGTTTTGTGAGTTCACTTTTGTTTGCTTTTGCCTTTGAATATTTACATGTTCCTGCGATTACTTTACCTGATTTTGTACGTGCTAAAATATCTATCTCGGTCTTTTTGTCCCAGTAAGAGCCGATTTTCTCAATTGGGTCATTAGGGAAATCGAGTTTAATTAACTCCATAACCAATTGATCGTAAATTAGATCATAAAACTCATACTGCAGATGGCTCCAGCGCTCTTTTACTTCTGTAAAATCACCTTCTTTTATCCCTTTGTAATACGGGGAAATACTGGAAAACCAAAAGCGCATAAAAGGCTGTGTGAAATGAAACTTGTCCGAAACGATCTCATTTTCATTAACAGGCTGGTCTTGGGAAACATCGCGTATCAAGAGTCCGTTATCAATTAGAAATTTAATAGAGGCTCTTCCGTCTTCTCGTACGGCATCGGCACGTTTGAAGGCTGAAAATTCGCGACGATCACCAACGGCCAAAGCACTCAACAGGGCATGATGCGTTTGGTTGCTCTGGGTGATTTTCGCGATGTCTCCATGGATGTAGCGGTAGTTTTTTAATATTTTTTCTTCAATGAGATCATCCAAAGACTTGCTCATATCTACATTCCAGCCCATTCCGCCAAAAACAGCGAAATATTTTACTGCCTCTTCGAAATCAGTAGCATTGTTTTGAAAACAAAAAGAGCGGAATTGTTGCAAGAGCGTAGGAAATTTTGCCATGAGTGATAAGCCTTGAATTATTTTTGTAATTATAGCCTAATGGGGCAGGGACTAATGTCCCCCCATTACTTTTTCGATTTCTGCGGGTTTGTCATGGATACCAAATCGGTCGATAATCGTTCGTGTTGCTTCGTTTTGTCCGATTACCTCGACCTCCTTGCCCATATTGCGTAGCTTGATTACAGCCTTATCGAGCGCATAAACCGCCGTAATATCCCAAAAATGAGCATGTGTTACATCAATAATAACATTTTTCACCTCTTCTTTGTAATCAAATTCATCAGCAAAACGATCAGCTGAGTTAAAGAAAATTTGACCTACAAACTTGTAGACACGGGTACTACTGGTCTCTTCGTACGATTTCGCACAATACATAAAGTGGCTAATCTTGTTAGCAAAAAACAAAGATGCCAACAATACACCGCTTAAAACGCCCAATGCGAGGTTATGGGTTGCGACCACTACACCCGTCGTTGTGATCATAACGATATTAGTAGAAAGTGGAAGGGTTTTTAATCCTTTTACCGATGCCCAGTTAAATGTCCCGATAGAAACCATAATCATCACTGCAACCAGTGCCGCCATTGGAATCATTTTGAGCAAATCAGACATAAATACGACCATGATGAGCAGTAAAACTCCTGCCGCCAAAGTCGAAAGACGACCGCGACCGCCTGATTTGATGTTGATGACGGATTGTCCAATCATGGCACATCCTGCCATGCCTCCCAGACATCCTGAAGCGATGTTGGCAATTCCTTGACCTTTGGCTTCACGGTTTTTGTCACTGTCTGTATCAGTCATGTCATCTACAATCGTTGCCGTCATAAACGACTCTAAAAGTCCCACTGCTGCCAATGCCGCAGAATAGGGGAAAATGATTGCCAGTGTCTCAAAGTTTAAAGGAACTTCAGGCCATAAAAATATAGGCAACGTATCGGGAAGAGTACCCATATCACCAACGGTGCGAACATCTATGCCATAAGCAAACGTAACGGCGGTCAAAACCACGATCGTAACCAAAGGGGAGGGGATAATCGATCCAATTTTGGGCAAATAAGGGAATAAATAGATAATACCAAGTCCTGCCACTGTCATTGCATATACGTGCCATGTAACATTAGTGAGTTCAGGAAGCTGCGCCATGAAAATCAAAATTGCCAATGCATTTACAAAACCGATAACCACGGTACGAGAAACAAAGCTCATTAAAACACCGAGTCTCATATATCCTGCAAGTATTTGAAAAACTCCTGTCAATAATGTTGCGGCGAGAAGGTATTGAAGTCCATACTCTTTTACGAGAGTGACCATGAGTAGAGCCATTGCCCCCGTCGCAGCAGAGACCATCCCTGCACGACCACCGACAAATGCGATGACGACTGCGATACAAAATGATGCGTACAGTCCAACCTTAGGATCAACTCCCGCGATAATAGAAAAGGCAATCGCTTCGGGGATAAGAGCGAGGGCAACAACGATCCCTGCGAGTAAATCGCCACGTATATTTCCAAACCATTCTTGTTTGGTAGACAATAAAAGCATCCAGATCCTTTTATACATTAGTATAGATGCGTAATGATAACCCACATGGGCTTTCATCGGCGTAAGTGTAAAAGAAGAGAAGGGGAATAATATTACTTTTCAGGATTTATTTGTTCGTCCGATAGTGATATGTTTGTCAATACAAAGTCTTTAAAATTATCAGTATTTCCCCATTTAAAGATCACCACAATCTCGCCGCAACCTTTGCAGCCATCGCTGTAATTGCCTTTAATCATCAAGCCTGTATCAATTTTTGCATTGGGCAGATTGTAATAATATTTATAGGTAAGCTGTTTACGAAAACTCATCTGAGTGGTGGCAGGATCTCCCAGCGTATTCACTACATCTGATAGCGTACTGGTGTTGGGTATCAGGTTTTGGATATCCGGTTTATTGTAAAGGTAACCTGGATTGGTATTAGAACTCGTGCATACGGCTAAAAGCAAGATATTTAAAGACAACAATAGAATAAAAATTTTCACTAAAACTCCTTTTGAACTTTCTCAAGTTATTTTGACACAATAGTAGTCCAATGGTACTTTAATCGACGTGAAATGTTTTACATACAAACCGTCAAAGGCGTAATTTATTATGTAAATGTTTTTATTTAGTTTAATTAACATAATAAGTGATATAGTGTGTAAATATATTGCAATATATAAAAATAAAAAAGGATCTAAAATGAAAAAAGTTATTCTTTCCATTGCCCTAGCCGGTCTCGTATCCCTCTTTGCAGCAGAGCCTGTCAAACCTAAACCTACAGAATGTCAACGGCGGAGTTAAATTCGGCAGATTTTCGTAAAAAATATTACGAATAGTAACCTTAAGCAACGACGGTTTAATCTACTCCTTGTACTGGTTTTTCCTCTTTAAACTTATATAAGTCTGAATTGACTACTCCTTCATCTTTTTTCTCTTTCAAACGATACGAATCCCCAAGTATATTTATGACGTGTGAGTGGTGGAGTAGTCTATCGAGTATGGCTGTGGTCACTACTTTGTCATTTGCAAATATACCGCTCCATTGACTAAACACCAAGTTTGACGTAACAATGGTTGCTCCTCTTTCGTATCGTTTAGAGATGACCTGAAAAAAATGGTGAGCGTCCTCTTTGCTCATTGGGAAATAGCCTATTTCATCAATGACAAGCAGTGATGGTGCCATAATAGCTTGGCGAATAAAAGAGTCGTAGCGCTTCTCTTTTTTGGCATTACTCATTTGCATAATCAGATCAGAAATGGTGATAAACCGAGCTTTTATCCGTTTTTGCACAGCACCGTAGGCAAGAGCAATAGCTAAGTGGGTTTTACCCACACCGGATTGTCCAAGAAGGATAATATTCTCGTTTCGTTTCACGAACTCCAGTGTGGCAAGTTCTTCCACTTGTCTTCGATTAACCCCTACGGTAAAGTTAAAATCAAATTGCTCGAGCGTTTTTATAGTGGGAAACCCCGCCATTTTTGTGAGGGTAATTCGAGAGCGTTTCGCTCTATGATCGGATTCAAATTTGAGCATCTCATACAAATATTCGCTGTACTTCCAGTTCTCTTTTGCAGCACGATTGCTAAGTTCATGGTGCATCTCGCCAAACGTATTTAACTGTAGCTCTCGGCAAAGTGTTTCAATCTTGGCGATTAGTTCCATAGGTTTCCCCCTATAGCGTATGCAGGCACCACAAGATAGGCAATAGCAGGTATAAACTCATCGTAGCGCTGTAGGTCACGGTTGGGAATATGGATGGTAATTCTATTGGATGTTTGGCTATTTTTTGATACACTCATACCTGTAGCTTTTGTTGGGTGGACACCGCAATAAGGCTTAGGCAGAGGATGCAGCGCTAACTGCTCTTCTGCCAACAAATCAAATGGTTTATGTAAAGTTGTTTGATGTATTCTGGAGTTAGCCGTAAAATCCAACCAATCCATAACTGCCGCATTGGCGTTCTCTAGACTCATTTTATACCCCATCATCGAGAGCCTAACTTTAAAAATATTGTGAAAACTGTATCTAAAATAGTGGTTAAATCTCTCTACTTTCCCTTTGGTTTGAGCACGATATGGCTTGCAAACTTTAAGTTCCATCCTGCGTATGACGGAGCATTCGGACACCAAACGCGGTAAACATTCGGACACTTTTCGAGGGGTATTTTCTGTAAATTGATTTTAGCACAAAGTGTCCGGATGTATTTTTAATTTTGGTCAGATTAGGCT
>JAMCPS010000121.1 GCA_023379705.1 Campylobacterota bacterium | reverse complement strand
TTGTGTCATCTTCTTTATTCGTAAGTTTTGCCGCATTGCATGGCGCTCCACTTTCGCTCAATGATGCTATCGAGCTTCTTAAAGCACAAAATCTGGAGATCAAAGCAGCGTCGCTCGATGCCCAAAGTGCACAGCGTGATCTTAAAATAGCACAAGGGCACTCGTATGGGTCACTTGACTTCACCCAAACAGCAAGCCGCTCCAATGATGCGGGTAATGTATTCGGATTCAAACTCAGTTCACGTGAAGCAGCCTTCGGCGATTTTGGATTTGCCCAGTTTGACAATAGCAATCCCAATATCCTGACACTGCAGCCAAAGGATCTAAATTATCCTGGCTATCAAAATTTTCATCAATCTAAACTCACCTATTCACTCCCTCTGTACACCGGAGGAAAACTAAGCGGCTATGAAAAAATAGCTGCCCAGATGGAAAAAATCAAACAATTGGATACCGCCAGCGTAACCGCTGAAAAAATATACCAAACCCGCAAAAGCTACTACGATATGGCTCTCATTGAAGATTCAGTAACCCATATGAACCTCATCTTGAACAACATCACAGCATTAGAGAAAACGGTAAGTGCAATGATTGCTGAAGGATATGCCAAAAAAGTGGATTTACTCGAAGTTCAGGCCAAAAAAGCAAACGTCATCCGCACCCTTCAAGAGCTGAAAAATAATCAAAAACTCACCCTGCATTACTTGAGCTTTTTACTCAATCAAGACGTCACCGAGATTGCCCTTCCAAATTTACAAAGTCTTCAGACCAATATCAGCGAAGCAGATGTAATGGCATCCAATTTGGATTTGCAAAAAGCCTCCAGCGGTCTTGAAATACGCGCACAGATGATTGACGTTGCCACTGCCTCCTATTTGCCTCAAATCGGTGCTTTTGGTGAAGCTTCTACGGCAGATGATACTTTTTTAGGTGATTTTGGCAAGCACAAAGCCTATACCATCGGAGCACGCCTTAGTTGGAACCTTTTTAACGGAGGTATCGACAATCAAACCCTAGAAAAAGCACGCATTGAACACCTCAAAAGCAAAACTCAAACAGAGCTTGCCAAAAAAGGAATTTCATTGCAATACGATCAAATTCGTACCGAAATTCAGAATGATGATTTCCAAATTCAAAGTTTGACCAAGGAACTGGAACTCTCCGAAGCGATTTACCGAAATTATGAGGGGAGATACCGTGAGCATCTTGCATCCATGAGCGATGTCCTCATCAAGCACTCTGGGCAAATCGAAAAGATATTGGCCCTTCAAAACATCAAAAACCAACGAAATGAGCGCATTTTTGCCCTCGAAAAACTTACCGCCGGAGCTCAACAATGAAAACACTAATATTATCCATTCTCCTTTTTACTCTCAGCACGACATTAACGGCAGCAGGACTTAGTCTCTCAGGCAGTGTTTTTAGCGATAACCAAAAAATTATCACCAGCCGGAACATGGGTTTTGTCACTCAAGTCAATGTATCCGAGGGTTCACGTGTCAAAACGGGCGATCTGCTCTACACCATTGATGCTCAAGAGATTGATTCTTCAAAAAGCCAAGTCGAATCCGCAATTGCACAAGCCCAATTGTCTCTTCAGATGTACCAAAATCAATATCAAAATGTTAATATCAATCTGGAGAGAAACAAACGTCTTTTAGAACAAGACATGGTCTCGCGCTATGAGGTTGAAAATCTTGAGCTTGCACGTACTAACCTCCTTAATTCCATAAGCATTTCCAAACACCAAGTAGAACAGGCAAAGGCTCGTCTAAAAGAGGTCCATAACCAATACCGCTATTTGCGTATCGTTGCTCCAAACAATGGTGTCATTATTTCCAAAAGTATCAAAGTAGGCGAAATGGCGATGCCGGGAATGCCTACCATGGTGTTGGCAGATTTGAGTGACCTTAAGATCAATATCGATGTTGCCGAAAGCAATCTCAAGTTGACCCCTATCGGTAAAAAAGTGAAAGTCTCTATCCCTTCCGTTGGCTTTGTCGGCATTGGGACGATTACCTCGGTTATCCCAAATTCCAACCCTATGACCCATACGTTCAAAGTCAAGATCTCTTTTAAAGCACGCCAAACCGTTTATCCTGGAATGTATGCTCTCGTCGAAATTTAATTAGGAGTATGACATGTCTGTTTCTCACAACATAGAACCTAAAGATATTGCGGGCAAGCTGGCGAAAACATTTATTCGCAATCCGCTTACACTTATTTTAGGTCTTTTTCTACTCGTCATCGGATATTTGGCACTGGAACTAATGCCGCGTGAAGAAAATCCTCAAATGGTCGTCAGCGGTTCCACTGTCATCATTGCACTGCCCGGAGCTACCAGTCACGAGATCGAAAATGTTATCATCAAACCGCTGGAACGAAAACTCAAAGAGATCAAGGGGATTGAACATGTCCATTCCATCGCTATGGACAATGTCGCCATATTCAATGCGGCCTTTTACATCGGAGAGGAAAAATCGGATTCCAATCTCAAAATTTATGACAAACTCATGCAAAATATGGACTTGCTACCAAAAGGGGCCATGCAACCGATCATTAAACCTCTCGATATTGATATTGATATCCCTATCGTCTCCGTTGCTTTTTATGCCAATGACCCCGCTATGGATCCGACACTCCTTTCTGACAGAGTAAAAGAAATACAGCAGCGTATCAATGCACTCCCTAACGTTGCCATCACCAATCTCAAAGGAGACATGAGCCACCAATACAATGTAACAGTGGATATGCAGCGCCTAAGCGGCTACAACCTCTCACTGGGTCAAATTGTTCAAAGTGTCCAGTCACTGGCGTATAATGTCCCTGAGATCAAGGGGAAAACTCTTTCCAATGAGATCGTCATGATCGGTGTCAAAAATGCGATTGAAGATGTCGAAGATGTTAAAAACATCATCGTTTCCCAAAACATGGGTGCGTCTG
>JAMCPS010000120.1 GCA_023379705.1 Campylobacterota bacterium | reverse complement strand
GATATGGCATGGGGTGTTGCGAATGGTGTTGATTTTATGGCAATCTCGTTTGTTCAAAATGCAGCGGATATGATAGAAGCTCGAAAAATCATCACTTCACTAAACGGCGAAGTTCAATTATTCGCAAAAATTGAGAAGTTTGACGCGGTTGAAAATATTGATGAGATATTAGAAGTTTCAGACGGAATTATGGTGGCGCGAGGCGATTTGGGGATAGAAGTTCCGTATCATCGTGTTCCTACTATTCAAAAAATGTTGATTCGCAAAGCAAATGAGTCCTCAAAACCTGTTATCACAGCCACACAGATGCTCTTGTCGATGACCCAAAAAGAGACAGCTACACGTGCTGAGATAAGTGATGTGGCGAATGCTGTTTTGGATGGTACCGATGCGGTGATGCTTTCAGAAGAATCGGCTGTCGGACATAATCCTGTTTTAGTGGTTGAGACAATGGTTAATACGATTCAATCGATTGAAGAGATCTATCCGTTTGATAAATTTTTAGAGTTTAAGCATCATGACCCTATGGATACGGTCAATGAATCAGCGGTACGTCTGGGGGATGCATTGCATGCTGCGGGGATTATTGCAATGACCACATCGGGTCAGTCTGCGATTAAACTTGCACGGTATCGTCCGGAGATGACGATTTATGCGGCTACGCATGATGAACGTGTCTCGCGTTTACTGACGATAGTATGGGGGGTGGTACCCGCATATTTGACTAAAAAAGGGAAGCTCGAAGAGATGCTGGGTGACATTATCTCACGCGGACTTGCACGTAAAATAATCGACAAAACAAAAACGTATATTTTTACTGCGGGAGATCCTGTGGGGGTGAAAGGAACGACTAATACGATCCGTATTTTGCGAGAGCATGAGATCACCTTTTTTGAAGAGAGTAAAAAAGTGACCGGAAAAACAAAAAAAGCGATAGAAATAGCACCTACACTTTTTTAAATGTGGACCATGTTTTGCTAGTCATTTGACGTTTTAGAAAAGGTGCATTAAGGTGTTTCGTCGCGCCACCTTTTCTTAAAACAACACTTTTGGCTACAATACTGCTTATGAACACTGATACCTACTTTACCAAACCTATTTCCAAACAATTTGAATTTGATGCCGATGTGGCAGCGGTCTTTGATGATATGCTCAGCCGTTCAGTCCCTTTTTACAAGGAATCGTTACAGTTGACGCGACAATTCTCAATCAACGCATTGCAAAAAGGGGGAAGAGTCATTGATCTTGGATGCTCTACGGCTTCATTGCTCTTAGAAATTGAGCGTTCTTTAACATCAATGGATGAAATTGAGCTAATCGGTATTGATAATTCAGCTGCCATGATAGAACATGCCCATAAAAAAATAGAAGCGTACGGGTCAAAAATTTTGTTGGTTGAGGGGGATATTTTAGAATATCCTTTTGGAAGTACCAAAGTGGTTATTTGTAACTATACACTGCAATTTATACGTCCCATGGTAAGGGAAACACTGTTACGCAAAATATACGATTCTCTGGAAGAGGGGGGTGTTTTTATCTTTAGCGAAAAAGTGCTGAGTGAAAACGCAACACTGAATAAACAGCTCATCGACTGCTATTACAGTTTTAAAAAAGAGCAAGGGTACAGCGAATACGAAATCGTTCAAAAGCGTGAAGCACTCGAAAATGTTTTGATTCCTTATACCATGATTGAAAACATTGAGATGGCCAAAAAAAGTGGTTTTTCAAGCTGCGATGTCCTTTTTCGATGGGCCAACTTCGCAACCTTTATTGCGTGCAAATAATAGTTAAATAAAAATCACCATACTTTTGGATCAGCGGCAGTAGCCGGTGATGTTAAGGCTTTTTTCACATCGCTGTAGTCAACGATGTTGTCATCGCACTTTTTATGATAGTAACCTTGCATATCGTAATATTCTTCGCAGTCGTTATAATAGCGCAAGCTTATCCCCCGATCATTGAAGCATCCACCTAAGAGTATCATGGCTAAAAAAAGTAATAACAATTTTATCATGGGGTGATTCTATCTTATCTGGGTTTAAAACTTTCCTTGGTTTTGCAGTACTCTTGTAAAAAGCATCCGTTATCGCATTTTGGATTGCGTGCTGTACAGATGTAGCGCCCGAAGAGGACCATTCCCTGATGAAGTTGATGAAGATTGCTTTTAAACTTTTTTACCAGTGTCGCTTCAGTTGCCGCAGGTGTGAGATCATCGCTCAATCCCAGCCGATGGCTGACACGAAACACATGGGTGTCCACGGCCATAAGATTGGCTCCGGTGTATTCGATAAGGACGACATGGGCTGTTTTTTGCCCCACACCCGCGAGTGTTATGAGCTCTTTTTCATCTAGAGGGACTTCTCCGTTATAAACATTGACGATACGTTTGGCCATTTCTATAAGATTGATTGCTTTGTTATTAAAAAAAGAACAGCTTTGAATGAGCGCTTTAACGTCAGACAAGTCTGCTTGTGCCAATGCATGGGGTGTCGGATAGGCATTAAATAAAGCAGGAGTGATAAGATTGACACGTTTGTCAGTACATTGAGCGGAAAGGGCCACAGCAATGACCAGCTCATAAGCATTCGTGTAGGTAAGTTCCGTAACGGCATCATCGTAACGTGCCACTAAGGCAGATTTAATGGCATCGATTTCTTTTTTCGTGGCTTTCTTCATTAAATAAACTCATTTTTGCAAATTATATCATTATCGGATCAATGCATACGTGTAATTTTTGTGTTACAATATAATATTTACGTTAATAAGTGTTATCTTGAGTGCAGGAGTGTAGGTCGGTGTTTAAAAAATGGGTTATGAATCTTATCGCTCCT
>JAMCPS010000119.1 GCA_023379705.1 Campylobacterota bacterium | reverse complement strand
TCTTAACGTGCTATATATTCCGTTTCCTGAAGCGACCCCATATTGTGTAGACATTAGACAACATAAGAAATATTATATTAAAAACGATCCGCTATTTTGCAGATCGTCTCGATATTCTATTTAAACAAGTAAACTCTTTGTGTCATATTGATCAAAATGAGGTTTTTATTTTTCTGAAATAGCCGATTCTTTCCGATAAAACATCCAGTACGCTGATGGTAAAATCATCAGAGTTAGAAACGTCGAACTGATAATTCCGCCTGTCACAACGATAGCAAGAGGATAGTGGATTTCACTCCCCACACCCGTCGCAAAAAGCAAAGGTAAAATACCTAATAATGTAGTTGAAGCGGTCATAAGAACCGGACGTAGACGAAGAAGCGTTGCATTCTTGATTACTTCTTTGAGTTCGACATCGGGAAATTTGGCACGTATTTCATCAATGAAACTCACCAAAACGATTCCGTTGAGCACCGCAATGGCAAAGATGGCAATAAAGCCGACAATTGCCGATACCGATAGATAGACTCCGCTTACGACCAATGCGAATATCGCTCCAATCAATCCAAATGGGACATTAAGCAAAATCAACCCCGCTTTTGATAATGAATTGAATGCCATGTACAACAATAGAACTATCACTAACAGGGTAATAGGGATAATAACCATAAGCTTTTGAGTTGCTTCTTTCATATTTTTAAAATCCCCTGCCCAACCAATGTAATACCCATCAGGTAAATCGACGGTTTGTGTGATTTTGGCATCAGCTTCTTTAACGAACGACGCAATATCACGACCTTCAACATCGAGAGAAATAACAAGGTAACGACTCATGTTTTCACGTTTAATAAACGATGAACCTTGTACCGTATCAATACGGCACACATCTTCCAAATTAATCACATTGCCATCGTGTGATCGAATCGGAATATTTTTGATCGTTTCGATATCGATTTTGGCATCTTTGATTTTTGGAACGATACCGTAACGGCGCACCCCTTCGATCATATAGGTCGCCGGTTCTTCACCAATACCATAACGAATCACATCCATGATTTCTTCAACACTGACTCCATAACGGGCTAGTGCCTGATAATCGGGTTCTATTTTAATTTGCGCTTGACCCAGTTGCGATTCAACTTCCATTCCTTGAATACCCTTCATGGAACCGATACTCTTTTGAATATCCGTAGCAACCCTATCGAGTACTTTTTGATCTTCGCCATACACCTTGATGGCGAGTTCTGCTTTGACCCCTTCAAGTAGCTCTTCAATACGCATACCGATGGGTTGGGTAGCGGTAAATTGCACATATGTAAACTCTTTGTCCAATTGAGTATCAATCTCTTTAGCAAGCTTTTCGTAATCACCAATTTCAGGTTTTAAAATCAGCAATACCTCAAAATAGTTGGCTTGCGCTGTTTCCCCTTTTTCACTTCGTCCGATCATGGATAGAACGGATTGAACTTTATCCCCATGATGTTTGAGAATAAATTTTTCTATCTTCTGTGCGGTATCAGTTGATTGAGACAACCCCGTACCGGGAATAGCAGTGACGCGGTACATAATCGATTCTTCATTGAGTTTGGGCATAAATTCTCGCCCTTGCTGTGTCAAAAATGCGATAGAAATTACAAAAAGAATACTCACGGCAATCAACAGTTGTTTTGCATGTTCCAGCGCGAAATTCAGCATAGGCGTATAGCGCTTTTTAATAGTACGCATAACGCTGTTATCATGGTGCGATGTCGGTTTGAGCAAAAATGTTGCCAATACTGGAACCAAGATAAGTGCGACCGCAAGCGATCCCAGCATTACAAAGGTAATATTAAGCGCCATGGGGACATAAAGTCTTCCCGCCAAACCATCAAGACTTAATAGCGGTATGAATACTATGGCAATGATTAAAATGGCAAACGTCACCGGCATTGCAACCTCTTTAGCAGCTTCGGAAATCACTTGAAACCGCGAAGCTTCAGGATAATCGTGAAGTTTTCGAAAGCTGTTTTCAACAATAACAACCGTGCCGTCCACAATCATTCCCACCGCTATGGCAAGTCCACTCAAACTCATCAAATTGGCACTAAGACCATAATAGTCCATCAGCAAAAAAGCTATCAATAACGAAACCGGAAGCGAAAGTATGACGATAAAGGCTGAACGTAGTTCAAACAAAAATAAGAACAGTACAATACCCACAAGAATCATACCGCTCATAAGCGCCATATCCATGGTCTCAACCGCTTTTTTTGTGATTTCCGTTCGGTCGTATAACAACTTGATACTTACACCTTTTGGTAAAGCTGAATTAACTGTATCGGTCTTCGCTTTGAGCTGTTTAACAACCTCTGCCGCATTCGTACCAGCTCGTTGCAATACCATTCCCATAACGGCTTCATGTCCATCAAGCGATACGGCACCGGATCGTGGCGATGTCCCCTCTTTGACTTCGGCGACATCGTTAATCGTGATCGATTCGCCTTGTAATGCTTTGATAGGAGTATTGCGTACATCGTCCAATGAGCTATATAGTCCTACACCACGTATAAGATATTGTTCCTTATTAAACTCCAAATACTGCCCACCTGCGGCGGTATTGCTTTTTTCCAGAGCTTGAACAACCTCTTCGTAGGTGATCCCAAAATCTTGAAGTTTCTGGGTATCGATTTCAACGTCATATTGTTTTTCATGCCCACCCCATCCTATAATATCTTCTACTCCTGCGACGCTTTTATACAAAGGAGCAACGATGTATTCTTGTATCTGGCGCAATTCGCTGAGTGAATATTTGCCTGTTTTATCATAGATTTGATACCAAAATACCTGACCCAAACCGGTTGTGTTGGGTCCAATAACAGGTTTACCCCACCCTTGCGGTATATTAACACTGTTGAGACGTTCGTTGACCAACTGGCGTAAAAAGTAAATATCCATATTATCATCAAAGAAGACCGATACATACGACAATCCGAAAATGGAATTGGACATAACCGTTTTAACACCCGCCATTCCTGAAAGAGCCGACTCAATAGGATAGGTAATCATCTTTTCAATATCTTCGGCGGAATTACCCGGGCTTTCAGTATAAATCACCACCTGTTTAGGGGTAATATCAGGGAAGGCATCAACGGGGATTGTCTGATAGGAACGTATTCCCAATACAACAATCCCGATAAACAACACCAAAACGAGCATACGATATTTGAGTGCACTATCGATTAATTTATCTATCATCGTTGCTCCCTTATTCCTCGCCAATAGCTGATTTCAACAGCATTGATTTAACGTAATAGCTTTTATCGCTAACGTAGCGTTCACCGGCATTCAACCCTTTAATGGCGATATATTGGTCATCTTTAGCAATGATTTCTACCACTCTCGCTTCATAGGGGGCTTTTTCTTCCTCATGCTCATCGTTCTTTTCTTTTTTTACGTGCGCTTTAGTAACAGTCGGGACAAAAACAACCCATTCGTTTTGAAAAAAGGTAAGTGCCGATTTTTTCACTGCGAGGTAGTTTTTATCTTTTTGGGTATAGATGGTTGCCCCAACATACTGATTCAAATACAAAGATGAAGATTTATCCAACGAAGCCAATGCACTGATGCGCTGGGTTGCTTCATCAATACTCGGCAATACACGATTAATTTGTCCATATATCACAGAGGGTGTATTACTTTTCACCAAAACCTTTTGTCCCTTTTGCACCTGAGCCGAATATTTGAGAGGGATAAAACATTGCAGATAAAACGCATCGGCATTAATGATGGTTGCCATCACTTTTTCGTCTTTGATAAACGCACCCACCGGTTCAAGAATCTCACCGATTCGTCCTGATGCGGACGCATAGATATAGTGAGAATTACCGTTGTTTGTCAGTGATGAGGGGTTGACGTTAGAGCCTTTGAGCTGGACTTCGATCCCTTTGATTTGAGATAACAGTGCATTCCGCTCAATTTGTTTGGTCGTCATCTCCTGCCGCGAGAGCATCCCCCGTTCATACAATGCTTTGTCGGATTGAAAATTTTTATCGAAATGAGCGTATTGGGTTTTTAGCGACTGATAATCGATGGAAAGTTTGGAAAGAGCAACTGAACGCAACCGTGCGATTTTAGACCCTTTTTTAACCGTATCCCCGGCACGGACGTAATATTCTTCGATATACCCTTCCAGCGACGTTGTTATAGCATTTTGGTCATTCTTTTGCTGAATCACTTTGGCGTTTACGTCAATCGTGGCACCAAATGGTCGTGATTGTACGGTATCGGTTGGTATTTGTACGGCACCAAATAGTGCTACAGAAAAAAATAATGCGCTCAGTGAAATTTTATTCATTGTAAGCTCCCTGAAGGTAGTTGTATTCGATGGTAGAACGATTAATTTGTGATTGGAGAGAAATAATCTCTTCTTGGGTTGCAATACGACGATTTTTGATCTCATAGAGTTCTAAAAGATTAACATTAGCAATCGCATAGGCGTCTTGATACATTTCCAAGAGTTCTTGAGCGTTTTTAAGATTTTCTTTGCGTTGTTGCAAAAGTCTTTCCAGAGAGGTGATCTCTTTAAGCAAACTTTTTTTTCGAAGCCCAAGACGATCATTTTGCGCTTTGAAAAACAGTGCGTTTTGGCGTATTTGAAGTTCTTGAATCGATTTTTCTTCGCGCTTCGTGTTGAAAATCGGCAAAGGGATCGAAACTCCTGCACGGTAAATATTTTGATCGGGCTCTTTTTCATATTCTGTGAATACTCCAACCGATTCGATGATACGGGTTTCGAGTTTTGCCTGCGAGGCTTTGAGGTCATTTTCCGATGTCAATAACGCTAAATCAGGATTTGATTTCTCACTCCTGAGACGAATGAAGTTATTATCCGCGTCAATTGTTATTTCTTCACTAAATCCAGCGTATTCACGTAATGCGTCATAGCTTTTTACTGCTTCTTTTTGGGATTCAGCGCGGTTGGAAAGGGCATCAAAGTAGGCAACATCGGCTTGGAGCATTAGTGCCTTAGATAAAGTGCCGTTAGCATAGCGTGCTTTAGAAACATCATTAATACTTTGAGCAATTTTCAATTCTTCGTTGGCAAGATTTAAGAGCTTTTGGTTTTGCGCATAATCGACATACAAAAGAGAAAGTTCTTTGATAAAGCGGGATCGTTCAACCGCAACATTGGCTTTGGCATTTGCTACCATAGATTGAGAAATTCGCTCTTTATCATCACCTACCCCCCATACGCGAACCGGCTGATTAATTCCAATACGATAGCCATTTGCAGATTGGAACTTCGATTTAATTCCAATACGATAGCCATTTGCAGATTGGAACTTCGATCCTTCCACTTGGAGAGTAGGGTTTTCATAACGAATAGCTTTTTTCCCTTCAAGTTTTGCTTGATCGACCATCAATCCCGATGCGTTTAAATAAGGGCTCTTTTCAATAGCTTGAGCCATAAAATGTTCAAAACTCTCCGCCATAAGTGTCGCTGAACACAAGGACACAAAAAGAAGCAATTTAATCATCTTTTTTGACCTTTTTTAGAAAAGCTCCATCCAAAGCGTTCACTTCCAGCTGATAACTTTTTGTACGGACGTCATAATAAAGAATATCACCACTATGGGTCAATTCTTCACGGATAATTGCTTCTCCAGTCTCTTTTTGAACCAAGTCTGCTAATTGTTTTTCATCGACTTTATGGAGTCGGTGCATTTGTTGTTGTTTTTGAAGCTGTAAAGCAGGGCGAGAACTGCCATTGTCAATTGACATATGTTCTTGTGCAGTCATTTTGGCTGATTGTGCGTGTAATGTAAAAACTAATGTAATAAATGTAAATAATATTTTCATATGTAATCCTTGATTATAAATATTTTTATGCAATAAAATTGCTGTAATAGTTTGGTGTTTGTACGAAAAGGATTAAGCGGCTATCGGCGGACGAAAAGTAGAAGGGGGATTGTGGCTGATATAATATCCAAGATTATAAACCGGTACGAATATAGGGCTCTCAAATTCGCTAAGTTGTGTCTGAATCGGGAGAATGAAACTAATATGAAACATGTGACGGACATCACATAAATCACCGCAATCATTTGATTGTGAAAATTCCTGCACGTAATCTTGTACAGCGCAGTGCTCCACAATATTTGCGTCAATAACGAAGGCATTAACTATGGAGAAGCTAAATGAGAGCAACAGCAGTATAGTCCAAAAATTATGCTTTTTCATGATGGATGATTATATACTATTCCCAGCTATTTATCAATGCCTGAAGTTTGCTAAAAAGTCCTGTCATATGGCTTTTTAAAGTTTCCTCAAGGTTGAAATTATGCACTATATCTTCCATACCTATAGTGCTTATGACCGTTTGACCATTATTATCATATATAGAGATGCGACAAGGAAGAAAAATAGATACTTCCGGATGCAAACCAAGAATGGCTTGTGCACCGCTTGGATTGCATAGCTCGAATACGGTAATATCCCTCTCAATCGGAAACCCTTTTTCCTGTAGAAGATCTTTAAAATTGTACTCTTTGAGCACACCAAAGCCATACTTTTTTGCTTTTGATGTCATTTGCTCTTTAATCGCACTAATCGAATGCTTTGTCTCGTGCTTATAAATCATTATTCACTCCTCTTTTTATTCCTGACTACGTTATAATTATATAATTAGAAAGTTATATAACTGAATTGTTATATAAATATACTTAGAAGAAGGTTAGATGGAAAGATTGATTCAATTAGCAAAAATCTTCAGTGATATCAATCGTCTTAAAATTTTGATATTGGTTTTAAGAGATTGCGAAGCCTGTGTCTGCGAAATTTGCGATACATTAGAACTGTCACAGCCGCTTGTTTCACGACATCTGAAACAAATGAGGGAAGCTAATATTCTTGAATCACGCCAATCCGGTACGTGGGTTATTTACTCTTTAACGGCGAACCCTGACTCTGCTTTAACGTGTTGGATCGAAGAGGCGCGTAAGCAGGTTTCCTCGCTCCCCAAACTAATTGCTTGTACTACAAAATAATTTTTTTGTTATCATCCATAATTAGCTTCGTATTGTCAATTACTACTTCAATTTAAGAATTCTAATCGCACCACTTAAAACAACAAAACCAATAATTATTCCTATAATCCAGTCAGGTAGAGGACTATTAAAATGCATCACTAGAAATCCAGCTACAATAACACCTAAATTAGCTATTACGTCATTAGCTGAAAAGATATAACTAGCTTTCATATGAACACCTTCCTCTTTTTCTTTTCTGATAATAAACAGGCTATATACATTTACAGCCAAAGCCAGTAGAGAAATGGCTATCATCGATTCTGCTTGAGGATAATAACTATAATAAACTTGATAACCAACACGTCCAAAAGCGGCTAAAGCTAATATGATTTCAACCAAACCAGCAAAGTGAGCTGCTTGTAATTTATGTTTTGCTGCTTTTCCAATAGCAAAAAGAGCTATTCCATACACAACGGCATCTGATAACATATCTAAGCCATCAGCCATCAGTCCGGCTGAGTTATCTAACCAACCAATGATTCCCTCGATAAAAAACATTAATCCATTTAAAATGAGTAAAATCCAAAGTATTTTTTTTTGATGAGCATCACTTGATTCCTCTTCATTATCAGAACTGCTTAATTCATTAGAAATTATTTCTGCTCCAAATTCAAGTGGTATCAATTTTTCCAGAACAATTTGAGGTTCTTCAGAATGGGTAATTATTACTTTTCTATCAGGAATATTAAAATTAAATCGTGAGATAGATAAAGAAGATAAAGCCAACCTAATCATTTGTTCTTCAGAAGGGCAATCCATTTTTGGAACAAGAAAGGTAGTTATATTTTTTGACATATTTTATATCTCACTTTGTGATATTTTTACTTTAATCATTAGAAATTAGGATCTATTTTAATATTGTCGTGCAAACTTAATTAAAAACATCATCACTGGTAGGCTGAAAAAAAATATTCAACCCTTCCTGCCTTAACTAGGCTATAATTATATAACTGTATTGTTATATATCTATCCTTAGAAAAATGTTATATGGAAAGATTGGTTCAATTAGTAAAAGTCTTCAGTGATATTAATCGGTTCAAAATACTAATTTTAGTTTTACGAGAGCAGGAGGTCTGTGTATGTGAGATTTGTGGCACGTTAGAACTTTCACAGCCGTTTATTTCCCGTCATCTTAAGCAGATACGCGAAGTCGATATTCTTGAATCAACGCAAGAAGGAAAATGGGTAATTTATTCTTTAACTGAAAATCCTGATTCTACATTTAATATGTTGGATTGAAGAAGGACGTAAACAGATAGCTTTCTTGCCCCTACTGATTACGTGTAATAGTAAATAGGGTCTAAAATCTACATAAGAAATTTTTCCCTTGCTCTTTCAACTTTTTAAAATAACGATAAACAAATG
>JAMCPS010000118.1 GCA_023379705.1 Campylobacterota bacterium | reverse complement strand
GAGGGGTATGACTTCGCCTTTCGAAGAGCTATCACCAATGGACATTTGGATATCGCTGAATATCTTTACGAGAAAGGAGCTGATATCCATCATGGAAATGAAGAAGCATTACATACAGCACTCAGTAGTGGTCGCAAAGATCTCGTAGAATTTTTGATCGATCGAGGGGCAGATACTTCTGATATGTATGATCATCTTATCTATCTTGCCAAAGCAAATCATGTAAAGAAAGCTTCACTTGGAGCTTTGGCAGATATCTCCCCCGTCAAAGAGAAAATTGAATCATTCAAGACAGGCCATAACGAATTGTTTGCCCAGCTGAATGAAATGATTGAATCCGAAGAGATTGATCTTAGTCAATCAATTGATGATATTGTAGAAGCATATAAAACCGCCTATCACCATGAAATTGCAGATAGCTCAACCGGCGATACTGAATGTGAGGCCAACTTACTCCATGACACCATTGGAACCGCCATTGCGATTATGAGACTGGAAGATAAAAGTCATCTCGATCAAACGTGTGATTTTGCAACGATGCTGCAGCGAGCTACCAGCGAAGACCTTGGGATGGGGTTCATTACCCCTGAGAAAGCTGAGGAGCTATACAAATACGCTTCTCAGTATAAAAGTGATCATGATCTTGAGAGTGCCACTAAAGCGGTTTCTAAAAACAGTAATACCAATTTGAAAATGTGAGGTGTGAGATGGCAGATTATTTCCCGTGTAAAATAGAGATAGGTGGCAAGCTCAATCCATCTCAAGTTGAAAAAATTGTAGAGATCTGTAGAAATAGTGGCGGCAGACTTGGTTGGGGTGAATCAGCACCAACGGTTGAGGAAATCATCCAAGCGATTGAGGTTGACGAAGAACTTATTATTAGCGATGACCAGGCGAGATATGGGCAAATGGAAGATCTCGAAAGTTATCTGACAGAAGAAAAAATTCCTTTTATTGAACAGTCAGATGGACGGTATGAATTTGATGCTATGAAAACTTGGTTCGATGGAAAAGAAACATTTAGTTTCCCATCGAACCAATCCGAAGATCAACTCGTGGAATCTGATATAGTAAAAAAAGCTATTGATTCGATCGAAAATGGAAAAATGGATGAGGCATTGAACATTTTACGAAGAGCTGTTGTTGAGCCAAAGCTAGAAAAAGTATCAATCAATACTTCTGAAAAGTTGAATGAAACGGCTGAAGCTGAAAATCGCTTAGCACTCTGGAAACGTGATCTCGATGAAATCGTTGATTATGCGAAAGTCGGGGATTATTTCGGTTGTATTCGTAACACGGATCTTTGGAATGAAGTGTTAAATGATCATACGGATATCTATCCTTTTGAACGAAGCTTTGATGAATATGATACTGAATGGTTCGGGATTGAAACAAACCAGCAGTCATTCATTTCATTTGTTGAGAAAGTTATTGAGCGTGAACAAACTGCATCAATACAGCAAGTAGCGATGGCAGTTGGTGAGAACGTATCTTTAAAAGATGCCGTTGACAGCCTTAAAAAGACTGATAACAGTCCAAAAATGCAATAGGGGGGGGTTTCCTATGGACTTGAACGAGAAAGAGACGAAAACAGCCCTTGAAGCGCTTTATGTTGCTGCAAAACATCATGACAATCTCGCAGTTGGTATATGGTGCAAAAAACTTGACGAACTCGGTGTTGGCTTCCGGGCTCAAAACTATATCTTTTCAGAGGCATCGCGAGATTTCTCTCCTGGTATACCAAGCGGGAAAATCAATGTCGCTTTTGATATTGCAAAAGAACAATACGCGATACGCCGTGTTACTGAAATGACATCCGATGGGGCAGGGCTTGATAATACAGTCAATGATCCTGACACAAACCCAATAAAAAAAGGGGATATCTTTGTTTCACACAAAGGTGTTGAAGCAAAAGTAGTTGAAATGAAATCTGACAGCTATTACAGCGGGTATATGAGTCAAATAAGATTGCAATTTTTGTCCGGCATGAACGAGGGATCAAAAGTATGGTATGACAAAAAGACTCTATTGAATTTGTTTAAAATCAAAGAGCTTGTAAATCAGGTCGATGAAATAAAAGTCAAACAAGCTGTTGCCAATTTGCTTTCCCAATATTCGAAAGATGAAATGTTGGAAGGGGACTGGTGGGTAGGTTCAAGTGTACCTATCGAAGGTGTCTCTGAATATGGGATAGACGTCAATGTTTATGTATCCGACGAAGAGGATCCTGAATCGCCGTATAGCATTATTGCATATCCTTTGACACCGACAGAGGACGGTAATTATGTAGCTGACGTCTCTGAGGTGCTTTTTACGCATTCTCTAACAAAGAATGAACTTCCGCTTTGGATAGTATCTGAAAGATTTAACGCTGCCCCTGGGACTCTTCAAGAGGCAGTGACAAGCCTGGCAGATAAAACCTCATCACAAACTTTAAAGCAATAGGAGCTAGACATGTTTAACGCAAATGATTATTCAAATGAAGAATTGATTCGTGCAGAAATCACTGCAACCGCCGGTCGAGAAATTAGTGAATCCGAAATGGAACAATTAGTCAAAATTGGGATTGAAGAGATTGAAGTGCATGGTGCTAACACGGCTGAGGCATCACGGGCAGCATTAAATAAGACAAAATCACCGATTCTTGCAGACATAAATGAAAATGCTATTAATGCGGTTACACTATTATTGAACCATGTAGATGAAGGCAGTGATCTTCATCGAGGTCTCCAAGATGTACTTGGAATGATAAGCCGCGAGCCGGTGGCTTACGGAAAACATGATTTTATGGAGTTTTTCCGTTCAGATCGATTTCATGAAGAGATGTCCCCGGAGGATTGTAAAGAGATCTTCTCACAAGCTCTTCATGGAAGCAGTGATTTTTCCAAAGAACTTCTTGATCAAACACTTGGAGATTACGAGCTCGGTGTTTTGTCTCTCTATTCAAATGAAGATTTGTTACAAGAACTGAAAGAAAGAGGGATAAACGTTTTACCACTGAAGAGTAAAGTGGAATCTGAAATCAATAATTATCCTCCGGTGGAAGAGCATCTAACATCCTTTTACAAAACGGGGTTTAACGGCATCAGTACCAGAGCATATAACGCTGTAGATGAAATTGATTTAAGCGATAAATACCTTTTCACAATGAAAAGTGACTTTAGCAATTCACTCGTCGATCGATTAGTTAACGTGTATCAAAACGATCCGAAGATTCATATCAATAAAACACTTCAGCTCCATTTCGAAGACAGTGCTATGGCAGCGGGTAGAAAATTTGAGGTGGTGAACAAAACTCTAGCCGAAGCGGTCGGTGAGATTCAAAAGATGAATTTAAAAAATCCAACACAGCAATTGGGGTAAATATTATGGCAGTAAATATACTATTGGATGACTATGTAGTCGAGCAACTGTTGAAAAATAAATTTTGTAAGGTTGTTGATGAAAAAGGAGTAGCTTTATACGTTGCTCCACAAAAAGCTTATCATAGAAATGAAGAAGCCGATTATCGCTATTCCTTGCTTATGAATGGTAGCTTGGATGGTAGAGGTTTTAATGATGAAGCTAGTCTGAGAGAATACATGTCAGAAATAGGTGACGAACCAATATTATTGTATGTTGCAAAAATACAGAACATTGTTCCTCTTGAAAATATTTCTTCTTTTGTCACAATAAAAAATCATGAAAAGTTAACCATTGATGAAATTAAACAAGCCGAAGCTGACGGTAAGATGATTTTATTTAAGGCACATCGTGATGCTGATTATAAGAGCCTTTCCGATTTTGGTTTAACTTCTGTTGAATCAGTGCTTAGAGAATATCCGCATCTAGGTGCTGATCGATTTAAAGTAGGAGATGAAAATTTTGGTCTCAAAGAAGCTGTGGAATCTATCAACGCTTTAAACAAAGTTTCTACTCCTAGAATGGTATAGGAGCAGATTATGGGTAATGATAATCGTCAGATTAAAATTAGCGATGGCCCTCATCCATGTGGCGAGGAAAATAGATATGGGGTTGCTTGGCAGGGTGCATCGATCGTTGCCGGTACGGAGGACGAACTAGAAAAAATCATTGAAGCCTATGAAAATAAGTTTTGGCATCGATGGATCGTCGGGACTTTAGAGGATAATAAAACTCCGTCGGCATTTTTGTTTAAACCAAAAGATTGCCGATGTGAATGGTATGAACCGTATGATCTGGATCGTCGAAAACCTCTAATGTTTGATGATCCTGCAGAAGGGATAAGACTTCTCGGAAACAACATTACGGATACCAAATCGCTTCAGGTATATTTGAAAGCGGTCGAGGAATATTATCCGAAATTTATGACACTAGGCGGTGTCAGTAACAGGAATAACTCAATATGGTCAACCTATATTGCAATGGATGATCAGAAAAACATCAAATATCTAAACATCGGTCACGACGGCACAGCGAAATGGGAAGATATCGATCCTGAAACAGCTCAAAAGCGCTTGAAAGCTGCTTATTTTGAGCGCATTATAGGTGAGTGGGGGATTGATAAGATCGGTGCTCAGCCATCTTTATTTGATGCCGTCGAAGCGGACCAGAAAATAAATGAAAAACCACTCATTCCACCATCAATATATCATGCCGGTGGGGGTGAACTTGAGCCGCTTAATTTTGAGCTTGTAGGGGTCCTGAATATCGAAAAACTCATATCTGATGGGAGGGCTGATGAAATATACACATTTTATCAACATGGCCATCCAAATGGTAAATTATCAAAATATAAACCCGGAATGGTAAAACAAATAAGTGATGATAATGGTGGAAAGATAGCTATATTTTTGGCAACCGTTGACCAAAACCCAGAATCTGCAAGAAAATTATTTAGCAGCGAAGATGTGATCACATACAAGAATCAATTTCCATTGGAATTTAAAGAAGAATGGTATAACAAAACATTCTCATTTGTCGAACAGTGTTATAAAACAGCAACAGCTTCATTAAAAGATGCTGTTGAAACGGTGCAAAAAATGAATAGTTCAAACTCACAAAATCCAAAAGTTTAACAATCTCTCATGCGGAAAAATAGTTCTTTATCAAAATCAGCACAGCTTCATTCAATCAAAAAAAACTGAACAAAAGATCGGAAATAATTAATACATAAATAGAGTTTAAAATACCTTAAAATAGGTCTTTTGATACTCATTTAATATCGGAAGTAATTATCGCCAACTCTATTTAAACTCCTATCTCAATACTCTATCTTGGCATTTATGAAAGCTACGTATAAATTTAAAAGTAGTATTTATAAAGGGAAAGGGGAAATTTAATTTCCCTTTTATCTAAAAATCTGTTATACTATTGCAATTTATCCGTTTTGGAGTGCAATATGACTGCGTATAAAATTGAAGAAATGGCAAAAATGCTTGAAGATGGAAATATGGTCAAGTGCGGTGCATGGCTGATTGTTCCGCACCATTTGCCGCTCGGAGATAAGCAATACACAATGATACAACCTGATACAGGTCGAATTTCAACTGTGTCGAGTACAAACGATCTTACATGGGAGTTCCAGGACTATCCTGATTTTGAAGTGGTTCATGGTTTTAACCTCTCTAAAGCGGTTCGATCCATTGCAATGCAATATCCGCCTGCTGTAGACTGGAACGAAGATGGCGGACCGGTTGCGCTTCATATTGCTTTCTTTGACCACGGTGATCGAGAGATCACACACAAAACCATTATGACTCAGGGCGAAATGGAATCACTTAGCGGACAAGTCTTGCAATGTGTGACTTCTTTCACTGAAAATCAGCTCAAAGCTCTTGAGGATGAATGGAAGGTTAAAGACCTCAATAGCGATTACGATAAAGTATTCAAATTTGCCGACTTTATGATTATGCAGGCCGAAAAACATCAACGAATTTTTGACCTTCGCATGGATCCATCTCTGGCCGCCCAAAAAGCCGCTCACCGAAACGGATGGGAGTTTGTAGAGATTTTCGGCGGTAAAGCGATATGTAAACAGAGTGAAAATGATTTTACCATTCACTCTGTCAACGCCTCAAATGCCTCTTTGTACAATGGAAAATACGGCTTTAAAACGGTGGTTGATGCTAAAAAATCAGTCATGGTCAAAGCGTTTATCGAAGAAATGCAAGGTGCTGAAGCATCAAGAATAGGTTCTTCTAACGTTTTTGGACAGATTATCCCGAAGGATAAAATTCATTGTGACGAAGAAAACGGGACTGTTTTATTGTTCGGCAGTTCACATGACACACTTATCAATTTGCATGAGTTGGATGATATCTATCAAACCAAAAACGGTGTCTGGAATTTGGTCAAAGATGGAGAGATTAAGCAAATCGGGTGTTACAAACTTGAGATGAGTGACCAAAAGCCTGAATTTGTACAACATGGCCAAGAATTTCGAAAAGAGTTTGAGATGAAAAGCATTGCGGCGAAGGCTCCATCCGGTCAAGGGCTTGAAGATGCTGCCGCCGCTATTTCGAAAAAAACAAGTTCTCCGGAACTGAAAGGATAATTACTATGTTTGCGTCAGAAAATATTGTATTACAAAACGCTTTAAAAGCATTTCGTGGGAACAAGGCAGCACCTGCCGGCTTCAAAGTAAAATATGACAGCGGGGTTGACACTGAAATCTGGCATGACGAAGCGGGTAAAAATCCTCGCCCGATAAAGATTTTTAATCAGCCGCGTTATGATGTAATCGGAGCTGATGATGAAATCATCTTTTCGATTTCAGCAGGGCACAATGATGCGAATCGAATTTATTTTTCTTCAATGTGGGATGGTGATGCAGAGACTGTTAAGAGTTGGGATGAGGCTATCCTTTGCGGCTTCAAGAACAGTGTTCTTGCAAACTATGCGGCTGAGCCAAGCAAAAGCCCATCGTTAAGTGATGCTGTCAATTCGTTGGCTGCCAGATCAACACCAAAAGAGTTGAAGGTTTGAAGATGAATAGAGCATTCTTTTTAATCGACCGAATAAAAATGGAACAATATGGGTTGCGTCCGGATAGCGGACTTGATGAAGTCTCTTCCGTATTTAAGTCGGGGGCTGATATTCCTAGAATTGACAAAAAAAGTATCTTTTTGCCTGTCGATCCTGAAAATGGCGGAATCGTAATGGGTTGGGATGAGGATGATAACACCCCTATGGGTGCTTCTTACTATAACCACATGAGAAACCATCCTGCAGTTCACTATCTGATGAAAAACGGTCAGAGCATCGATGCTGATCCTCTTGTAAGCGTCAAATTAAATAAAGAACGTGTAAAGCTGATTAAAGGGAAAGTTGAGCCGATGTTTGATGAAATTCAGGCAGACGGAAAGCGTATCAGCGATTATAACTATGATGATTTTGTCGGGTATGTTAAAAGAGAGACGAATTATTTTGGGGAAACGGCGAGCCCTGTTATCGCGCTTACTCTCGGTTCCCGGTTCTTTGGTAAAACTGATTCAGAACTCTCAACGCTTGGAATTCCTCTTGGCAACTACTCTTTTTATCAAACGAAAAGCGCTCTGATGATGGATGCCATCGATTACCTTGCAAGAGAGTTTCCCGGAAAGCTGGCCATCGAAAAACACATTGACTTTTTAGCCGGGTTGAACAAAGAGTTTAACAGTAATATGTTTGAACGTCTTGAGGTTAATAAGCCTGGTGTTGTAAAAGAGCGTTTAAAAGGTGTGGTTTCTGCGATCACTAAAATCGGCAGCGGTTCACCCGCTTTGAAAGCATAGGGGCAGAGCATGTCTAAAATTGTAGTGCACATTATTAATGGAGATGTCGCTCATGTCTTTAATGAGCGCGGCGGATCGGTAACGATTATTGATGAAAATAAAATGCTTGAGAGCGGATTAACTCTGGAAGACATCAAAGCAACTTACGACGGGCATACGGATGGTCTTTGTGACATGGGATTACACTACGCTGATGAAGATCAATTTAAAAGCACCATGGGAACTCATTTGAGACGTATTGAAAACGCTATTGGTGAAATTGATGCGTTGAGAAGTTACGGTTTCGGTTTTGATAAAATGCGTCCGGTCTTGGGTGAAGCATGGGCAAAACTTCATCGATCGTATGACGAATACAGATCATTACTAAACAAAAGAACCGCTGTTAATATGGATGATGATCATGTTTATATGGATCCAATGGCAAAAACACTAAAGGAATCCGGCGGAGAGCTCAAGGATCTATTTAAAGGATTCATTGATAAAGAGTTTGAGTGGTGTGAAACAGTCGATCCTTATACTAACAATGCGGCTACGGAAATGTCTCCGGAGTCTGAAGATATGTTTCGTGCCTATGTCACAAAGTCAACCAACAATGGATATGTGGTAAACGTTGAAGCTTTCAACCCTTCACCTGTATTCCCGCCGAAACAGATATTTAAAGCAAAGACGAATAATATCCAAGCAGCTAATTTGATGGCCGGCATGATCAGCACCCTTATGAATGATAAGCTGTCCAAAAAAGAACTTGAATCGGTCAATACAATCGGTGTCAGAGCTTTACAAAAACACCACGATCTAGGTGCGGCAGTATCAAAAATTGGGTCGGAAATCGGATTGAAAGGGGCTCTGAGCCAATTGAAAGAAATTACACAGGGCTCTACTACCGGCCCTGAGATAAAGTAAGGAGCACATTATGGAAATTAGTGGCAACGAGATTAAAAACGCAGAAAAAAAACTTTCTGAAATGCTCGGATATTTTGAGTCTACACCGCCACATGACGTTACAACTACAGCTTTGATTGAGCAGCTTGGGACATCTTTGTTGATGGTTCAGTTTGTCAAAGATCCTTCCAATGCAATTGTTGAAACGGATCGTGTTGAAATTTTTAAGGCCGTTCATGAGGTGATTGTTAATACTGAAACATGTATGAGAGCCGAAGGAGGTGTATTATGAGCAGAGCTTTGGCGGTAGCCCGAAACGGTAGTATTCTTGAAAAAACCCGTTTGTGGGCTGAGAAAAAAATAAGCTACGATCGATCCCCGACAGTTGGGTATAGATCTTCTCGCAATTCTCAAACTACATTTGCGATTGCGGCACTTGCCGGTGGATCCTATGGTGGCTATAAATTCCAACTGGATAAAGCAATAGTGACAGCATCGTTTGCCGTAACTCAGAAGATGAAAGAGTTGTTTGGAAAAATTGCCGGGCAAGTCAATTTTGGAGTTGAGGATTCCTATTCGTTTTATGAACTTCATGATCGTCTTTCATACGCTTCTTATGAGGGTGATCTTGAGATGATGAAAAAGTATCTTGAAATGGGTGCAGATGTTCACCAATGGGGCGATGAAGCTTTGTATCGGGCTTGTGAATCAGGCAGAACCGAAGCTGTTAGATTCTTACTTGAAAAAGGGGCAGATCCGAAAGCTAGAAATGGTCGCGCACTTGAAGCAGCAACACGCGGAAATTATGGGGTTATAGCTCAAATGCTTCGTGCTAGTGTCGCCCCGCAAGCCAAGAGCATATCTGAGCCTACAAATACTAATTCTGCAGCGGATACGCTCAGAATGAATCATATTTATGAATCGATAACGTCAGGACACAGATTTGACCCGGAAACCGGATCTAAATGGGAACCGGACCCGATAAAACAGATGGAAAAAGAGGGATTTAGTGTTTCTCAGATTTCTTCTTGGAAAAATGAGCCGAAGAAACCATCCCAAGAGGATCAGATTAAGGCTATTGCGGAAACCGCAAAAGGGACTTCTACTCTAAGAGATGCCGTTTCCTCGTTAATGCCAAAAAAACCTTCTCTTTCTCCAGGGCAAAGCTGATTTTTCAGCTGCGCTAAAACTGCTTTTCGTTTCCATTTTACCTTTTTTTGTGTATAATAACTTATCTTTAAAAAAATTTGGGTAGCATCGTGGAATATATCTCTATTTTTATCGCTCCGTTGTTCGTTATCTCCTATCTTTGGATCACATACGGTTGGCGTGACGCATACCGTAAAGCCAGAGAAAAATTTATATTTATGATTTTAATCACTTCCGTAATTATGGCCAGTATGTTTTTTTTAGCGAGAAGTTCAAATGAAGTTTGGGAAGTTTCAAATGGATTTGCATGGCTTGCACTGCTAGGAATGATCACCGGTATAGTTGCTGTTTTGACAGTCAAGCATGTTAAGATCAAAAAATATGCTAAAGAATTTAATGTTCTTGAACAGGAGACCATGTATGAAACAGGCTCTACGCTGGAAGAAGCATTTAAGCACCGTATAATTAAATATTCGGGAGGAAAGCCTTCCAAAATGACGACAATCAACATCGATCTTAATGTTGTTGATGACAAAAAAGATCTACTCCCGCACTTGAAGCAAGAAATCCTCGATATCGTCGGCGACCGTAATGTCATGTTTTATGAATACGGTCTGACAAAAATTGATCCATCGAAAGTAAAAATATCTGATTGTGAAGCATCTCTATCCGCTTTTTACAAGGGCGTATTAAGAGAAGCAAGAAAAAATCTACAATATTTTGATTGCGATATCACATTTGAGCAGGCGATGGCGTTGAATGATAATGTTGTCGAATATGCCGTTCTGTATATCTTAGAAAAAGCGAAAGAGCTCAAAAATACACCAATGGGGAATCTGGGATCACTTATAAAGTCACCGCAAGATGAGCATATGTATGGAGCTTGTAGTTCACTTGGGTTCACAAGTGTCGGGCGGTACGGAATCGCAATCTTTGTCGGATATCGGTTGTTCCATGAAAAAAGTAATATAAATCAAGAAGGAGATAATTATGAGTAATACGGGCTATGAAGAGGTTTTTAAACCCTATGCGGGGTCAATGGATTTCTCATCGATCTTAACGCATATAACAAGCCAGAAGAATGCTTCGGATGAGATCGCGGAAAAAGCTTTAAACGGTGCAATCTCCGAAGAAGAGGCGAAAGAGATTATTGGGTTGATGAGCAAAGCGGCGACTTCATTAAAAGCCACTGTTGCGGTATTTACCGAGATGCACAAGGATGTTTCTCCTAAAGAGAAAAAAACCCTATCGGATGCTATTGAACGTCTTGAAGGTATGTCAAGCCGCTTTAAAGTTTTAAATCAATTAAAGTAGACCCGATGAAAAAGAAAATGCTCCTGCAGTCGTCGTTATTAGTTCTATTTGCAGTTTGGGGGTATGCAGTTGGCATGCTCGATTATCGTCTAATGGTCAACACTGCAGATACATGCACATGTTGGATTAAATTTGCATCCTTAATGGGTGTTACAACGTTAATTGTAGCGATTGGTTTGTCATATTTTATTATTAAAAAAACCACGCTGTGTGCGAGAAAAGATGAGGACTTACCCCAAAAAGGTAGCATTGAAGATGATGAAGGTTCTGACTCATGAATGAAAACAGAGATTTTCGTTATATTGCCCCGAAATATAAAAAAATAGGGGATTTTATAGCCGAAAGAGCTTTTGGTTTTTATGAGGCATCGGGGTGGCTGCTCATCTTCTTTTCGGTGATTTATCTGATTGGTGCCAGATCTTTGTTTATACAATCTATTGTCACGCTCTTTATAGCGATAATGGTTATGATGTATGTATTTATGAAGACAGAGCGGACTGAAACCCTTATTATGGGTGAAATCTCGAATGCAAACATCGAGATTAAAAAGCCTGACAAGTCCCAAAAAAAAGTTAAGTATTACGCGAAGTTCGGAACGATCGTACATGACTTTAAAGGGGTTTCCCCGGAACAGGCGCGATTGTTAAATCTCCAAGATAAAAACGTGAAGTATGAACTCCTTGTTCATAAATCACTCTACACCATGGGGGCCTTATTCGCGGGGGCTACTGGGGCAGGCAAGACTGTTGCTCTCGATAGCTGTGTCATGACACCGGCGATTATGTCGGGATCCGGGTTCATCTTTATCGAAGGTAAAGGGGATAGACCGATTTCCGAAGGAGTATACGCACGGTGTGTTCAGTATGGAAGAGAAAAAGATACATTTTTCGTCGATTTCGGGGCTGTAACCGGAGGGGGCTTCAGTCACTCTATGGCTCCGTTGGCGGTCGGTAGTGCCGTCGTTGTTCAAGAAACCCTGACCAACCTTATTAATATTATGACCGGAGATAACTCATGGGTTTCCGATAAAGCCCTTGAAGTTATGCAGTCGGTTCTATTCCCATTGGTGGTTTTAAGAGATTTGAAGCTCTTTGTGGATGCAAAACATATCGATAAAGTTAAAACTCTTGAAGATATTGAAAAGCTTCCGAAAGTCGATTTCAACTTGACTCAACTCGGTGAATATATCCAACTTAAAAAGATGATTGATCTTGCGTATGCTTTCAGATCACTGTTGAAAGATAAACCGTTTATGGATCGTCTTAAAGCAAGTGATAAGCACGGTATTATTCAAGATTACGAAAAAGCGTATTTGAGCCCTATTTTGAAGTTTTTGAATACCCATGGGGTAAATGTAGACGATGAAAATCTAAAACCAAAAACAGAAAAAATCGATGCAGACATGATGAAACAAATCAACTATGGTATCAATCCATGGTCAGCTGCTTTGCTAACGTTCGGGAATGAAGCAATTTATGGTCGTATCTTTAACCAAGAGTATGCCGATTTTTCGTTCCTCGATGCTATGAGAGACGGAAAAATCGTTATTGTCTCACTTCCGTCTTTGCAAAACTCTAAAGATAAAAATGAAAAAATCGGAAGAATCGTTACGGCATTGATTAAAAATGCCCTGGGTGAAATGATTTCGATCGGTGATATCGAAGGTTCTGAACGACAAAAAGAAATTGATAAACGGCTCCGTCCAACAAAACTTCCTTATACACTCATTTTCGATGAGATCTCCAACTACGGTTCACCTATGCTTGGTCAGATCTCTTCAATGTGCCGATCGATCGGAACGGACAAAGGTGGTATCGGGATGATTATTTCGGGGCAGTCTTTCACCGACTTATCGCGGATTGATGATGGTAAAAATCTTGAGTCAGAACAGCTTCTTGCGAACCTTGGTATCAGTTTCTTTTTGAATCTATCCGACAAAGGGTATACAGAGCTTGCTAACAAGCTTGCCGGTAAAGAAGAATATTATGTCGAATCGATGAAGGAAGTGGTTAAATCAGGCGGCAAGGGTACCGCTGATGAACGGCAGCTTAACCTGGTTGAAAAAGATATGTTTACCGTAGATTTTTTTACAAAACGTTTGCGTAAACAAACCGGTGAGGGCGTCATTATTATCAATGGATTCGGTGTCGGAAAAATCATATCGAATTTTTATGATCCGGTAGAGGTAGATCAGTTTAGAACGATGCGTAACATCTCTGAGCAAAAGCTTTGAACCGTAGTTGGAGATGAAGAGGAGTATTATGAAGATGCAGCATAGACTCCTTAGCGGCCTGGAACAGATCGCTATAAAAAGACAAGACACCATCGATGAGCTCATCTCTGTTTGCGGAGACTTTATGCGACGCATGGAGGAGGAGAAACAAAAGATAGTTTCACTTATCCTCCCGGTTGCAATTCTTGTTTCGGCCAGCCGAAAAGTTTCCCCGGATGAGGACCCCCATGCGGTTCTAAAAAAATACCGCTACCACACAAGCCCAAATGCAGAAAATGTCATTGTGCTATCGAAACTGTTTGATCTTTGGGAATACACTGAAAACATAAAAGCTATGATTTCTGACGGCGTTATCCCGGAAGATCAAATTGAATCATACAGGGATGCTCTAGCCGAAAAGCTAAATGAGAAAGAAGAGATTGCCAGAGAAGTTGGTTTTGCAACTTTGGCCGAAATTGATCAGGCATTTGCCGGGATCTCTAATTACGAAGGAGAATGAGTATGGCTTCTAATGCTAAGAGAGAGGATTTTAACGATGTGCGCGATTTCCTCGCAAAACTCAGCGAGCTTTCCGGGGGAATGTCCGAGGCAATGGTTTTGCCAAAGAAATTTAAAAAGGGATCAGACGATAAGTTTGAAGCGGTTGTGGCTCAAGCCATAACAATATCTGACGCATTCTCTGTCATGCAAACACTTTTAAAAGATTTGAAAATGATCAACGGTGGGGAGGAATAAAATATGGACGGGAAAATTCTTGAAGAGGTACAGGAAAAAGTTGCTCTGATGGAGCAATTTGCTGTAGGGATTTTAGAGGCGTTCAATCAGCAGACTGAAAGCAATAAAGAGACTCAAGAATCTGTAGCTACTCTCAGTAAAAATATCACTGAATTGGCTAATGCCAACGATGAAATGAAAGAGCTGCTTGAAACAATAGCTGAGCAAGGCATTGGGTCGGGTGAAGGTGGCGGCGGAGTCGTCTCCGGGGCTGCGGTT
>JAMCPS010000117.1:2363-2928 GCA_023379705.1 Campylobacterota bacterium | reverse complement strand
TGGAAGTGCGTTCACAAATTTAAGACCCAGACTGGCACCGCTGGCACCGCTGATCCCTACAACCACTTTCATTGTAATTCCACCCGATTTTCTCCGATCACTTTGGCTTTTGCCCTTTTTTTATCGCTTTTTTCTATCGTAATAATATCATACAGTGCCCCTTCTTGTATTGCGGTAGCGATAAACTCGACGATTACCGATTCATTTTGGACTTGTACGCTTACTTTTGACCCTTTTAGCACAATAGGCAACGGCTCAAGATGACGATCAACGATGGGAATATTTTCTTTCAATGATCGGCGAAATCGTTGTGTTTGATCAGGAAGTGTACTGAGTGGTTTGCCTCTAAATGGGATAAAAGTAACTGTTTTAAGAGATGAATTCGCGGAAGAAAGAACTTGATTCCGATTTATTTTTTGATTGCTATGAAGGATATTGAGTGTGGCATCAAGGGTGAAATCAAAATAGCGCCGTAGACCGCTCTCATCCAAGATGTAAAATGTTCCATTATTTCGATCAGTAATATCTTGATCAAATACCGCTTTGGAATTTTCAGGAATGGATT
>JAMCPS010000117.1:1801-2353 GCA_023379705.1 Campylobacterota bacterium | reverse complement strand
CGATAAAAACGTTGATTTTTTGGATATTAATGGTAGGATAAGCAGAGATGAACACATCCATAAGCTGTTGTTTTAAAGGGGAGACATCAAGTGTGGTTTGTTTGGTAAAATTAACATAACGTACTTTGGTGATATCAACACTGCATCCGTTTAGCTCGAATGCTTTGGCAATTATTTGGGCGTTGATACGATACGTGATTTTTCCATCGGGGATTTGCAAAATTTCAAAACGTTTAGAACACCCGTTTACTAAGTCTGTTGAAAATATTTTTGGTTCTTTAAACGTATAAGATTGCTGGAGCGTGTCACAATACGATGCAGTAAAAAAAAGAGATATAAGAGTTAATAGTCGCAGATACATGAATGCGATTTTAACATAAGTCAGACTCATTTGTTTAGAATGAAGTTGAAAAGAGATATTAAAAGTTTAACTGTCGGATTTTTTGATAGCTCCATTGTGTAATTATTTATCTAATTGGATAGATTTTTGCACTATTGTCTTCTGTACTACTATTGGGGCAAGTGATTGTTTTTTTGTGTAAAATACCATCT
>JAMCPS010000117.1:0-1761 GCA_023379705.1 Campylobacterota bacterium | reverse complement strand
ACATTAAATAAAGGAATGTAATGAAAGAATTAACAAAATCGGATTTGATGTTTGCGTTTGAACAAGATATTAAAATGGCTCTATATACACTTGACAGATACAATATTGAGGGTAATTTAGCCTTAGTCGCCTGTGATGATTATGATATTGACAAAGCGCATCTTATAGAGAGTGTCCGACAAAGTGATGTTGCAAAAAGAGTGAATGACCATTATATAGCCATTTTATTTACATTTGTTGATCATGCAGGCGCCCGTTATGCGTTAGAAAAACTGGTAAATCACTACAATCAATACCATTTGAAAGGCAGTTTAATCGCATTGAAAAAAAGTGAAACAATTGAATCCGTTTGTGAGCGGATTTTAGAAGCCAATCATCTTATTCATGAAGATCCTCACAATATTATATTTGATGACGTTGAGCATGCTCTTCTTTCATAGATATCTCCTTGGTCATTGCACTATGATTTGATTGCCACGATCAATCGAAGGATGTCAAACACTTTATTTTCGGATGAGATGATGGTGAAACCGGCTTTCTCAATCTCTTTTTGTGTTTCCCGAAGCATCGATGTCCCTAGCAGTTGAGTAGTTATTTTATCCATCATCCATAGGAATGCATTAAGCCATTTGGAACTGCTTTTCATATGTTCAAGAAAGACGGCTTTGCCGCCAGGCTTGAGGACACGGTAGAGTTCATTCAATCCTTTGTCGGGATTGGGAACAGTGCAAAAAACGAAGGTGCTGACGATGGTATCAAAGCTCTCATCAGGAAAACTCATCTTCTCAATGTCCATTTCAATCAATTCGCATTGTTGAAGACCGATCTCGCCCATTTTTCGTCGTGCAATATTGAGCATTCCACTGCTAAAGTCTATGCCGGTGAGATCAGCACAGAGAGGATAAAACGGAAGATTCTTACCTGTACCGATTCCCACTTCGAGTATCTTGTCCTGAGCTTGAGAGATCACTTGGTCTCGCAGATGGTTGAGACTTAAGACTTCCAGAGGCCATTGGAAGAAATCATAGAGTTTTGCGATACGGCTGTATTTTTTGGCAGTTGGATTTTGCATGCTTCGCTCCCAATTAGGATTAGATAGGACAGCTCTTCCTATTGTATCATAAACCAAGATGCACTGCCGTTATAAGACAAATAGAGCGTTAATTATTGTATCGAAACTATTTAAAAATAACTGATATATAATAGGCATAAGATTTAAATATACATAAGTGGTTTAGCATGAAAAAAAATATAGTCGAACGATATGAAAGAAGTGAAAATGGTGAGATCATTATTAATATTTCAGCACATAAAATAGAAGATTTGTATAATGATTTTGACAGAAAATCCCATTTCTTAAAAAAAGATCTAAATCAAGATTTGGTTGAATATATTATAGATAGCGTGTCTGAGATTGATAATGAGTCATTTCTAATAGAATTTTCTTTAGAACAAAAATCTAATGATGAGGCAATATCAAGAGTCCGCAATAGTGTCAAGAATTTTTTTCTATACATGAAAGAGCTAGAGCTTAAAAATATGAAATATATGATTCGAACCTCGATCATTCTTCTTTTTACAGGTCTTGTGATTGCTGGAATGTCTGTGCTCATGAATGAGAGTGCATTGGCAAAAAACAGCATTATTGGAGGGGTGATTGCAGAGGGATTGACGGTAGCTGCATGGATTTCACTTTGGGAGTCCTTGGCTACCTTTTTAATCAAATGGATGCCGTATAGAAAAAAATTCTTGACACTATTG
>JAMCPS010000116.1 GCA_023379705.1 Campylobacterota bacterium | reverse complement strand
TTACATTTTTACCGTTTTGTGGTAGAGATGCAGTTTTGTTTACAAATTGTGATTTTTTTGTTTTGGTTTTTTGCAATATCAAATGAGTGAGCAGTTCCCTTGGACTGTCCATCCCAAAAGGCGATACCTTCGTCAGAATTATTCCAGATTTCAACGTTGCGGATAAAACCAGCTCGTTTGCCGTGTTTATCCCAATCAGGCCTGATGACCAACTTTTCAACACCGTTTTTATCTGCCCAACATTCTGCGAGCTTATCAGCACCATCTGCACCACCGGAAACGATTAGGGTGATTGTTGAAAAAACATGTATTGTATCAAGCATTTCAGCAAGATAATTATAATCTGTAAAACAGCGGCTTCCAACTACGGCAAGTTTCATCTAAAACACCTGTTTGATTACTTTGAACAGATAAGATCCATGACAATATAATTTTCATGATCCTGCATCTCGGCAAGCATATCATTAAGTAGCTCTTGAGCCGTTTCTTGATTAGATCCGATGTGTTCTTTGATAATTTCAAGTAGTTTTGTTTCGAGATCTTTCATTACTTTTTTCCTTTTATTTTGAGTTATTGACGATCGCTTGGTTTAGAGCATCAATGATTGCCACTATTTTATCTTTGTCTGTTGATTTAACAGCAGAAAATAGACCACTTGAGCTGACAATAGATACAAAATAATATGGTTTAAATAGGGTTCCAATCCAAAATGTGATTGCAGTAGCTAAAATAAAGGGCCAAGAATCTGATAAACCATTTACACTATAAAATTTATATGAAAAATAGCCAACACCAATAGTAATTAAAAAGAAGAAAGACGCAATGCCTCTATTTTGTTTTAGCATCTTTATCGATGTAAAGCTAGAGACAACATATGTTTGACCGTTCACAATAAAACGAGAGCTTGTAACCTTAATATTCCCGTTTTCGTACAAAACTGTTTCATCTGTCATGATTGTTCCTTATTCTTCTTCCGATGAAGAAGATCCAAAAAATGGGTACTTAAGAAATAATATACCAAATACAAACATAATTATAAAAATAAGCCCAGAAATCTTATAGCTCATTGGTATTTCGGGAGTAGTTACGGTCGTAACATAAACTGCTAACCCACACACGAGCATAATGGTTATCATTATAGTATTTTTCATTCTTTCAATCATCTGTTCTCCTCACTATATCTATTGGGTTTATAATACTCAGTGTTTGCTTAATATAGTTTAAATGTAGTATTAATCCATATCTAATATGTTTTGTATACCTATTTTAATCCTAAATCTTGGGTTGGTTAGGTGAAGGTGTTGGTAGGGTCTCTAGGGCTTCTTCGAGGGTTCTGGTGGTGTTGGCCATACTCTTCATAATCCAGCTAGTCTTTTCTGAAACATCCCTCTTAAAGGTTTCTTGATCGAATCCTTTCTTATCGGCGATACGATCTAATTTGTTAGGGTCTGAGATCTGAGATGCTTGAGTGATTACAGTGTGTTCGTATCGAAGAATGTTCAATAGCTCCGGGTTGTATTTGTATTTGTCGGTATTAAGCCAAGATTCTGGAACGTGTGTGAGGCAAGCAGCTAACCTTTGTTGAGCGGTTGGATCGGAATGGTAATAATCAAATAGATTCTGGCCATTAAAATCCTCATAGGGAAGTAGCTTAGCCATTTCAATGTTTTTAACAAGCTCGGTAATGAGTTCATGGCTATTGACTGAAAACAATTTCTGAAAGAGAGATTGGCGGGAGAGGCCAAAAAGAGTTTCTGTTTCTTTTAGATCAGCCGGGACAATTTTATCAAGAATTGCAGCTTCTTGTTTAGAGATCTCTTTGACCCAAGAGAGGTATTCTGCTCTAATATCATCAGGAGAGATTTTATTAACTACCTGAAGGCTTCCAAAGCCCGGATCCGTTATATCCATTGGCCGATCAAAGAATCGTCGCTCAAAGAGCTCTGTATTGATTGCAGGGGTGTATTTGTCCCGGTAGTTGTCGATAAGAGAGTAGAGATTTAGATCCTTTTGTTTCCATAGGGTATAAATATCGAAGAAATCTCTTGTTACAGTACGGTATTTGAGAATAGACTCAAGTTTCATTGCGGCAATTTGTTCGATCGATGCAATATCGATGGTTCCAATACGGTGAGCATTTTCTTTTAAATGTTTTAGTCCGGAAGCAAAAAAAGTGACCTTTACTTCCCCAACCATGTAATCACGTAAATTATCACTCTCATCGGTGAGAATTGGACGAATGCCGGAAGATGATAACCAGTCAATAAGGTTGTCGATCTCCCTTGCACTTCCTCGACTGAATGTTTTTTCTTCAATAAAAAAATCAAGATCTTCTGAAGTTCGATGTTTTAGGTAAAGAGAAAGGGCAGTTCCCCCAACGAGGGTCCATCGGGAGAGGTCCTTTTTGGTGGAAATATCCTCAAACAGGTTGTATGTGGCAAGAGGCATTGACTCTTTGGCATCTTTAAATGTCAAGGACATAAGCAATCCTTTTTATTTTAGGTTCATTGATATCGAAGTGGTTGAGTAAAACCTCCACTACCTTCTGTGCACCAAAACGGTAAACAAGGTTATTAATATCATCCATGCCGCCTCCCTTGATAACGGAAGCGATAGCATTTTTAATAGGTATATATCCCTTTGAATTAGACCAAAAAAGGTTTTTAGAAGCATGAATGCTTGAAACCTTCACACTCCCTCTTTTAATAGAGATCTTGTCATGTGGGGCTCTATAAGCAACAGGGGCGGAGTGGCTTTGGTCACTAATATAAAATTTCCCTCTCCCAAGTTTGATTATATTTGCTTTTGATCGTGAGATTAACGATCGATGCGACGGATTGCTTCCATCAAGACCAATATCCGCAAACGAGTAAACTTTGAAGGGGGCAAGTTCATTAAACAAACTTTTCTTTTTGTTAGACTGCATCGGTATCTCCTTGTTTTAGATGGGATAATTATACCACAAATGCAACGTTTGCACAATAAAAGTTAAGCATGTTTGTATAGTTTAAATAGTGTATTAATGAATATATTATCTACTACTACTCTCCATTACGTGACCAACGTTTTGCCTATGATATGACTGTAGCGTTTTATTGTTACGTTTGCCTGCTCGGTGTTGTTACGCCTCCCTGGCATCACTGTCACGCTCATGAACAAGCATCGGATTGCTTACCATCTACGATATGCTCAAAGCCATCGATAAAAGT
>JAMCPS010000115.1 GCA_023379705.1 Campylobacterota bacterium | reverse complement strand
AGCCTAATCTGACCAAAATTAAAAATACATCCGGACACTTTGTGCTAAAATCAATTTACAGAAAATACCCCTCGAAAAGTGTCCGAATGTTTACCGCGTTTGGTGTCCGAATGCTCCGTCATACGCACATTGGAAAAGATCATGAGCAAAGTATAGTGACCCTTGTAGATCGACATTCAAAGTTTACCTTGATGCATAAAGCACCGACCAAAGAAGCATTCGAAGTGACTCAAGTAATAGTCAAATTAATGGAACCGCTCAAAGGTGTTATACGAACCATTACCAGCGATAATGGTAAAGAGTTTGCCAATCATGCCTATATTGAACAAAAACTCGGAGTTGATTTTTACTTTGCTGAACCTTATAAATCGTGGCAGCGAGGACTTAACGAACACACCAATGGATTAATACGGGAATATATTCCGAAGAAGACAAAGTTTGAGACGATAAGTGATAAATTTATTGTAGACATACAAGAGAAACTAAACCATAGACCTCGAAAAATACTTGGCTATAAAACTCCGCATGAAGTGTTCTTTGCTAAAATTGCACAATGGATTGATGACTCGAAGCTACACTATAAAAATAACGTTGTTGCACTTGATTGTTGAATGGGCGGCTCTTATCATTGAGAGTATCTTGACATTTAGAATAATATTTATCGTGCTGTATTGTGAGAAATTAAAATGAAAGGTTTTCTCCCGCATCTTAATGATGCGAGTGAGTTTGCGGTAGAAATTCGTTTAAATTTAAACGTTGCTTGCTTTTGGGCGACGAATTTCTTTGATACGTGCTTTTTTACCAGCAAGATCACGAAGATAGAACAACTTAGCACGACGAACGCGACCACGACGAAGTACTTCAATTTTCTCTAAGCTATCGCTGTAGATTGGGAATACACGTTCGATACCGATAGCATTTGCTCCGATTTTACGAACAGTAATGGTACGGCCTGTGCCTTCTCCACGAATAGAGATACAAACACCCTCATAAACCTGAGTACGTGATTTCTCACCCTCTGTAATGATTACTGAAAGACGAACAGTATCACCTGCACGAAACAGGGGAATGCTTTTGCCTTCCATTTGTGCTTGCTCAAAGCTAGCGATGTATTTATTTTTCATAAGACGTCCTTATTTTATGCTTCAGTAGCTGTTCGGGTCTGAAATATTTTGTTTTGCATTCAGACATAGCTAATTTTAGTGCTTGAATTTTACTGTGATTTCCCTTTAAGTATTCTGATGGAACACCTAAATTGTTATATATTGGCGGCTTTCCGAAAGAAGGTGCTTCCAAAAGTGGCGTTTCAAAACTTTCAGTTTCCAACGATTCACTATTTCCAAGCACTCCCTCTATATTTCGAACAATCGCATCGGTCATAACAAGCGATGGAAGTTCACCGCCAGTGAGGACATAATCCCCGATACTAAAGACTTCATCGGCAAAAGACTCAATAACGCGCTCATCAATACCTTCATACCGACCGCTTACGAAAACGATATGCGCTTTATGTGCTAAACGTTTCGCATCATTTTGCGTAAACTGTTTGCCAACGGGTGCTGCGAAGATGATATAAGCCTCATCATCCAATGTCGATAATGCATCAAATAATGGCTGTGGTGTCATAACCATCCCTGCTCCGCCGCCAACTGCCGTATCATCCACTTTGGCGTGTTTTGATACGCTGTAATCTCTCGGATTAAGAAAAGAAATCTGAAACTTGTCAGATTCAATCGCCCTTTTTAAAATCGAGTCCTGAAAGTATCCTTCTATCAGATTTGAGAAAAGGGTCACATAGGTAAATTGCATCACGACGCTTCTAGTAAATCCAAGCCGCCCTCAACCATAATCTTTTTCGCTTCTAAATCCGTTTTGAGTACAAAACGATCAATATAAGGGATTAAAAAGGTTTCAGGCAGTCCTTTTTCGACTAATAAACCATCAGTCTTAACCAGTAGATAATCCTGTGGACCGATCCGCTCAATCTCATCCAAAGTACCCAATAATGAATCACCTTCATAAACGGATAAGCCAATCAAATCAAACCAAAAATGTTCCCCTTCTTTGAGCTTGCATCTCTCACGAGTCGCCTCATAAGTGGTGAAAAGCTTCGCATTCGTCAACATCTTGGCAGCTTCAGGAGTGTCATAACCTACGATATGAACAAGTTCGCGCTCCGGATTATAGCTGGCCAAAGTAATTGTGGAACCATTTTCCAAGATAAACGTTGCATTCTTGGCAAACTGTTCTGGAAAATCAGTAAAAAGGTTCAGCTTCATGTCACCTTTCAAGGCTACCGTGCGGCCAATGGTGGCAACATGAAGAAGAGTAGAATCAGATGAGTTACGAAATCGGTTCGACATTGATACGGTAACTCTTACCATCTTTGGCTTTACAGCCTGAAATAACGGTTTTAATCGCACCAATCATCTTTCCCTCTTTGCCTATGAGCTTGCCCACATCCGCTTGATTGGCGTGCAGTACAATCTCTGTGACTTCATCGCCCTCATACGTATCTACTCTGATTTCTTCAGGGTAAGACGCGATCAATCGCGCGAATTCGGCGACAAAGTCGGCTACCATGATTACTTACCTGTAATTTTTTTAACGCGATCAGACAACTGAGCACCAACGCTCATCCAATACGCAAGACGCTCTTCATCAACTTTAACGGTTGAAGGCTCTGTCATTGGGTTGTAATAACCGATCAATTCAATCCAACCACCATCACGACGCTTACGGCTGTCCGTTACTGCGATACGGTAGAAAGGTTGTTTTTTACGTCCCATACGGGTTAAGCGAATGACTGTTGCCATGTTATATCCTTGTTGTAATTATTTTTTAACGCACAGTACCTTAGAAGAGTGTTTTGCCCACAAAAGCAAAAAGAAACCTCTAAACTGCTGAAACGCTAAGTCAGAGATTTAACAAAATCCCCTGCTTAACGCTTCGTTTATCGCTGTGGACGACCCGCCTGCATTTGCCCCATCATATTTTGCAAATCCTGCATCCCTTTTTTACCAGAGAAACGCTTTGCCATTTTCGAGGCATTTTTGAATTGCTTCAAAATACGGTTTACATCGACGATGCTCAACCCGCACCCTTTGGCAATACGTGCTTTACGGGTATTGTTGAGCAATTCCGGGTCTTCACGCTCTTTCATCGTCATCGAAGAGACAAGTGCTTTGATTTTTTTCAATTCGCCTGAATTTTCCATGTCAAAATCTTTGAGAGCCGATGCCATACCGCTCATACCTGGGATCATTCCCATGATCGATTTCATGCTCCCCATTTTTTTGAGGCTTTCCATCTGCTCTAAAAAGTCATTGAAGTTAAACTCGCCTTTTTTGATCTTGCGGTTAAGCTCTTTTGCTTTTTTTTCATCAATGATCGACGAGGTACGCTCAGCAAGCCCCTCAATATCACCAAGACCCATCAATCGGTTAACGATACGATCCGGCAAAAAGATTTCAAGATCTTCCATCTTTTCACCCGCACCGATAAAGCGTAACGGAACCTGTATCTGTGAAGCGATGCCTAAAGCAACGCCCCCCTTGGAATCACCGTCATACTTGGTCAAAATAACCCCGTCGATGCCGATTTTTTCGTTAAAACTTTCTGCGGTACGAACAGCATCTTGACCGCTCATCGAATCCGCTACGTAGAAAATTTCATGCGGGTTTGCCGCACGTTTGACTTCGGCCAACTCACCCATAAGTGCATCATCAATCGCCAAGCGTCCTGCAGTATCGATCAATACTACGTCTACCAATGCTTTTTTAGCGTGTTCAAGCGCTGCTTTCACTACATCAACCGGATTTTTACTCGTTTCATCTGCGTACAGCTCTACTTCGATTGAAGCACACACCTGTCGTAGCTGTTCAACTGCGGCTAGACGCTGAAGGTCAGCGGCAACTACCAATACACGTTTTTTCTGACGTACTTTTAAAAAGTTCGCCAACTTTCCTGTTGTGGTTGTTTTTCCAGAACCTTGCAATCCGGTCATCAAGATAACCGTTGGAGAGACAGGCGCATAAACAAAACCTGCATTTCCTTTGACATGTAATAGTTCATACAATGAACTGCGCAGGGCGTCTAGGAACTGATCTTTACCGATAGCCGCCATCTTGGTTTTGATTTCAACCGAATCAATCAAGTCTTTGACTACTTTATGGTGTACATCTGCTTTTAAAAGTGCTTTTTTAAGCTCTCCCAATGCTTTGGTGAGTGCTTTTTCATCGTCATGAAAACGAATTTTGCGTATTGCTGATGTAAATGATTCTGTCAGTGTTTCAAACACATATGCTCCTAAATCGCGCCTCTACAGGGTCTAAAAAGTTTCGCATTATAACTAAGTGTTACTTTGTCGTCAATTAATTGCCGAAGTGGTCAAATACTTTAGGCTCTTGTGCTTCAAACGTTCGCCCCATTAGGATTACTTTGCGAGCGTGCAGCATCACACGTTTTGACGGACGTCCCCCGTAGCTCTCATCGCCCACAATCGGAAAGGCTGCGTATTTAAGATGGGCACGAATCTGGTGAGTACGTCCATGATGGATGATCAGCTGTACCTTAGTCTTTTTACCCGATACGATGAGCGGGGTTACTTCAGTAATCGCAGGCTTCCCTTTTTTAGAAACTTTAGTATAAGCTTTATTCCCTACTTTTTCAGTGATAAGCGGCTGATCAATGATAAACGGTTCGCTCACGATTCCATCTACCCATGCCACATACTCTTTGTAAACTTCGTCTTTTTTAAAGGCACTAATTGCTTTAAGGCGAAATTCTTCATTTTTAACCAGCATTAATACACCGCTGGTTTCACGATCAAGACGATGCAATAATTGTAATCCCTTGAATTGTCGCTCTATCTCATCTGAGTTAACAAATGCCGGTTTATCAACAACGATCATGTCGTCATTTTCAAAAATGGGGCGTACTTTTTCGACCTTTTGGACAATAAAAGAGGTTTTTGGGCTGATCTCTCCGCGTGCAATCATCACTTTTGAATTTCCCACATAGACCAAACCGCGGTCGATCAATGACTTGGCTTCGGAATTGGAAATTCCCTCTTGTGCTGACAATAATTTATAGGCTTTTTCTTTCATAATCAATTCTCCGTTTTTAAATAATCAACAAGACGATTTAAATTAATCGTTTCATCAACGCGTGAAGGAGGCAGTGCCTGTGCATCTGTTAATGCTTTTGCAATACCCTCTGGTGCAACAAATTGCACATGATGGACATATTTTAACAGCTCCCGCTGTGAAAAGATATGTTCTCCCGTAATAATTTTACATCCGAATGTAGCCGGTTCAAGAGGATTATGTCCACCAATGGGAGCAAATGCTCCCCCAAGAATCGCCACGTCACTAATTGCATAGAGATTGTTAAGTTCTCCCATTGCATCTACAAGGGTAATATCACTTTGAAATTTTTGTGAATCACTCCAACGAACACAACTCATATGCGGTGCTGTTTTTTGGATTAATCCAAAGACTTTTTCAAACCGTTCCGGATGACGCGGAACAACCAGCAGTTTTGCATCAGGATTAACTTCTTTATACGCCAAAAAGCCATTGACAATAGGCTCTTCTTCTCCCTCGTGCGTACTTGCAGCTACGATCAACGTACACGCAGGTTTTGGATACTCTTTGGTAACAACAATCTTTTGCGCCAACTTGATATTGCCCAGCACCTCAACATTGGTGGCTCCCAATGCAATAAAACGAACCATATCCTCCGTGCTTTGACAAAAAATACGATCGCACTGTGAGAGCAATCGTTTATAAAACCATCGCATGCGATAGTATTTAGGAAAACTTCGCTCACTGATACGCGCATTGAGTGCAACCACACGCGAACCTCGTGCATGGGCAATACGAAACAACAAATACCAAAATTCTGCTTCCAAAACAACTACAATTTTCGGTGTTCGTACCCAAACCCACAACCAAAATTCATACGGAAGATACCGTACCTGTCCCGAATATTTCGATGCCGCTTCATAGCCCGTATGCGTAATCGTCGTAATCGCAATTTTAGCATCACCCAACAACTCGATCAACGGAGCAATCGCTTTTGCTTCACCCAGCGAGCAGACATGAAACCAAATATCATGCGGTTTAAAAGAAGGGTTCTTCCATAAAAAAAATCGAGCAGGAATCGAATGACGATACTTTTTTTTAAAGGAGAGTAAAAGGAGAAAGGGAAAAGCCGCAATAAAAAGTATTACGGCTAATAAGGTATAAAAAAGGTCAAATACCTTCACGAAAGGCTTTACGCCCCAATCTCTTCAGCATTAGGCTCAAGATACAACAAACGTCCGCAATGCGGGCAGGTTGTAATCTCTTCACCTTTGATAACTTCTGCATAGACTTTATCACTCAAAGCCATATAACATCCCATACACGCTTGGTTACGCACAGGAACCGCAGTTGAGTTTTTAGCCCAACGGCGAATCTTTTGGTAGAATGAAAGTCCTTTTTGGTTCATAGCAGCAACCAAAATCTCTTTTTTCGCAAAAATCACCTTGCGGTCTGCATCAATTTTTGCCAATTTAACATCAACGTCCGCTTTAACACCCGAAAGTTTTCCTTCAACTTCTGCTTCTTTAGCAGAAAGCTCGTCAATTTTCGTTTGCTTATGGGCAATGAGTTTTTCCAAACGATCAATCTCTTCATTCGCAAAATTCACTTGCTCTTTGGCAATTTCTTCTTCAAGCTGAAGTGATTTCATTTCACGTTCGGTTTTTATCTCAGCACTTTTCTTGCTGTTTTCTTCCAATTTAGCCGATAATTCTGCAAGGTGAAGCTCATTTTTTTGCTTCTTGATTTGCTCATCCTTGATCTCATCAGAGAGTGTTGCAATTTCATTTACAAGTGAACTTTTTGTTGCCAAAAGTGCATCATACTGGAGGTTTGCCTCTTCGATTTGCGGTTCGAACGCATCGATCTCTTTGTCTATCAACGAAAGGTCGATAAGCTGTTCTAAATGTTTGTTCATAAGTTTCCTTTTCGGAGGTCCCACTACTCAATGATAGGTGAAGGGGTTTTTCGATGGTGAAATTATAACACTCAATCCTAATTTTTCCAAGTGTGTTGCCAATATCTCTCCAAAATAGCGTTCACTTTCATAATGTCCGATATCCATCATCGACAATCCAAGGGCTTTGGCTTCCATTGCATCGTGGTATTTTATGTCACCTGTCAAAAAACAATCGGCTTCAATATTGCGCATTAGCGATGCCCCTGAACCCGTTACCAATGCACAGGTTTTAATGTGATCGTGACATTGAACCGTATGGATGTGCTTGAGTCCTAATGCCATTTTGATTTTTTGTGCAAATACATCAAAAGGTTCATCTACTCCTAAATACGCCACAAATCCTTCTTTTGCAATAATTTCATACCCCAATACTTTGCTTGCAACGTATTCATTGAGGTGAGTTTGATCAAAATTAGTATGCATGGCAATATTCGTAATATTTTTACGTATCATTGGAGCAATAAGTTTTGCCGGATATTGATTGAATTTGAGCTGTTTAAGCCCTCCGAAAATAATCGGATGATGGGTGATAAGCAATGCATTGTCTGGCATAGATTCAATTAAAGCTTCATCAATGTCAATGGAGAGGACAACCGTGCTGATCACTTGCGTGAAATCGCCCACAAGTAATCCTGAATTGTCCCAACTCTCCTGAAGAGAAAAAGGGGAAAGTGCGTCTAAAAAGGTGTATATTTGCTGAACTGTCATTTTTTATGCCCTCTTGCTGGACGCTTTATACGCAAATAATTTGAATGTGATTTAGAAAATGGATCGTGCGCCTTAAATTCAAATATTTCCAACCCTTTTACTAAGTCAATAAGTTTTTTATATCCATAACTACGCGGATCAAATTCAGGGGATTTATTAATCAATTTTTGTCCAACAGTGCCTAAATTAGACCATCCTGCTTCATTTGCAGTATCTTCTACTGCATTACGTACCAAGGAAAGAAGTATTTTATCAACTTTAATTTTTGGTATGACTTCTGGTGCGCTAGTCAACGTTCGTCGCAAATTTTCTGTGTAAATGAATTTATCACAAACACCAATAAAAGATTTGGGTGTTTTTTGTTCCCCAAATCCATAGACTTTTACCCCTGATTCACGAATACGACTGGCTAAACGGGTGAAATCACTGTCGCTGGAAACAATGCAGAAGCCATCAAAATTTTTCGTATACAACAAATCCATCGCATCAATAATCATGGCGCTGTCGGTGGCATTTTTTCCCGTTGTATAAGCAAACTGCTGCATTGGATGCAATCCGTGTGTCAGCAGCTCATGTTTCCATCCTTTGAGTTTGGTATCCGTCCAATCCCCATAAATGCGTTTAACACTAGAAATCCCATATCCTGCAATTTCATCCAGTAATCCCGCAATGATGGAGGGTTGAGAGTTATCGGCATCAATGAGTACCGCCAATCGTGCTTGATTTTGAGTCATTGCGCTTTCCTCAAGCTTTCTAGTGCTTCGTGCGCTTGGGTCATCTCACTGTCCAACTCTATGGCACGCAAATACATGGCTTCGGCTTGCTCTTTCTCACCTAGATCAACTAAAAGATTGGCGTAGTTGTAATAGGTCACTGCGTATTCATTATCAATACCCAGAGCTTTTTCATAATGCTCTTTTGCCAACATCAAAGAGCCTTGAGTGCGATACAGTGAGGCGAGTGCATTGTGCACCAAATCATCGTTTTCATCCATCCCTAAAGAGCGGTTATACAAATCAATCGCCAATTGAACATCACCCCGCTTTCCATGAATAAATGCCAATTTATTTAAAATTTCCAGATTCTGCGGTTCTAAAAGATAGGCTTGTCCTAATTTTTCCTGTGCTGCTTTAAAATCTTCCTGCTCATAGGCTCGATCAGCTTCCTCAACCAAACTGTTTACATCAATCGGTCTCGTTGATTGTTCCTTGTTGTGTGGCAAAGTATCTTCTAAAGATTGAACATGACGGAAAATTTGATACGCAAAATACAGTGTCGCGGCAAACATTATAATGGCAAAAACACTCATAAAACTCCCTTTTGTAATCAAAGTATAATATAATCACGCAAACATAACAATAATGGTGCCAAAAAATGCTTACTAACCTTAAAGATCCAGCTCTCTACATCAATCGCGAACTCTCGTGGCTTCAGTTTAATTCTCGTGTTCTCAAACAAGCACAGGAAGAATCACTACCTCTCTTTGAGCGCTTGAAATTTTTAGCTATTTACGGAACCAATCTTGATGAATTTTATATGATCCGTATTGCAGGACTAAAGAAACTCTTTAGTGCCGGTGTTAATGTTTCAGGGGCAGATCGTTTTACCCCTTTGCATCAGCTTCGTGAAATACGCCAATATTTGCATAACGAACAGCAAGCTGTTGAGCATTGCTTGCAAGGTATCATGACAAAACTTGAGAAAGAGGGGATTTATTTTAAATCTTACAAAGAAGTTACTCAGGCGCAACGTCAGATTCTCAACCGCTATTTTTATGACAATATTTATCCCGTTATTGTCCCTATTGCGGTTGACGCTACGCACCCTTTCCCTCATTTGAACAATCTCAGTTTCGGCCTCATTCTAAAGCTTCGAGACAAAGATGATGAAACCGTTGAGCGCTATGGAATCGTACGCATACCACGTGTTTTACCACGTTTTGTCGATATTGACAATCGTATTTATGTTCCTATCGGAAGTATTGTTGCCGAGCATATTCACGACTTATTTCCTGGCTATGAACTGATAAAGTTTTCTGCATTTCGTATCACACGAAATGCAGACATCGCCATCGAAGAAGAAGAAGCCGATGATTTTATGGAAATGCTTGAAGTAGGACTAAAACTCCGTCAAAAAGGTGAAATTGTTCGACTTGAGCTCAGCAACCATGCCGATGATGATCTGCTTAACTTCTTCAACCGACATGCCAATGTTTTTAAAGACGATATTTATCGTTTTCAAACCTACCTCAATCTTGGAGCGCTTTGGCAAGTTGTCGGAAATAAAGATTTTGCTCATCTAACGAGTCCCAGTTTCAAACCTCGCAACCTTCCTCCCCTCAATTCCGAAGACAGTTTGTACACCATTTTGGATAAGCAAGATCTAGTACTTTACCACCCATTTGAGAGTTTTGAACCGGTTGTGCGTCTTATCCAAACAGCGGCTAAAGATCCTGATGTTGTTTCCATCCGTATGACCCTTTACCGTGCAGGCTCAAAATCTCTGATTGTCCAATCGCTCATTGCGGCTGCAGAATCAGGTAAACAAGTTACCGTTATGGTAGAACTCAAAGCCCGTTTCGATGAAGAAAACAACCTCATCTGGGCTAAAGCGCTTGAAAGTGCAGGAGCACATGTTATTTATGGGATCAGTGGCTTCAAAGTCCATGCGAAAGCAGCTCTTATTACACGTCGTGTCGATGGAAAGCTTAAACAATACGGTCATTTGGGAACAGGAAACTACAATCCCTCAACAGCAACCGTCTATACTGATATCAGTTACATGACTTCCAATGATGCCATTACCCACGATATGACCCGATTTTTTCACTTTCTAACCGGATTTAGTAAAAAAGGGAAACTCAATGAACTTTACATGGCTCCGACACAAATAAAACCTAAGATTCTTTCTCTTATCCAAAATGAAACACGTATGGGAGCCGAGGGCATCATCATTGCCAAAATGAATTCACTTGTCGACGAAGACATTATAAAAGCACTCTATAAAGCTTCTATGGCCGGGGTCAAAATTCAACTCA
>JAMCPS010000114.1 GCA_023379705.1 Campylobacterota bacterium | reverse complement strand
TGTAAATGCCTGTACGGCCTGTCACGGTGTCGTTCGCGGTTGGTAATACTTTTAATGACCCTTTGGGGTTATTCTCCTCGTAATTTTTCTATAATAAAACACTTCAACCCTTTCAAACTATCTTTTATTTATAATGCGGTTTTGAGGTAGTTATGATACTCTTTGGGTGAAATTTAAAGGACGAATGTGTTAAAAGATAGTTATGGCAGAACGGTTGATTATTTACGCGTTTCGGTAACCGAACGCTGTAATTTTAGATGTCAGTACTGCATGCCCGAAAAACCTTTTTCATGGGTTCCAAAAGAAAATTTGCTCACTTTTGAAGAATTATTTGAATTTATAAAAGTATCCATTGACGAAGGTGTTAAAAAAATTCGTATTACCGGCGGTGAGCCACTGTTGCGTGAAGATCTTGACTGCTTTATCAAAATGATTCATGATTATAAGAGTGATATTGATTTGGCAATGACAACGAACGCGTATTTGCTCAAAGGTGCCGCACAAAAACTCTATGATGCAGGTTTGCGCCGTCTGAATGTTTCCATCGATTCTCTTATTCCTGATATAGCCGAAAAGATTGCCAAAAAAGATGTTTTGAAGCAAGTGCTTGAAGGTGTAGAAGAAGCACTTCGTGTAGGGTTTAAAGTCAAAATTAATATGGTCCCGATGAAAGGGATGAACGACAATGAAATTTTGGATGTTTTGGAGTTTTGCAAAGAGCGTAAAATGACGGTACGTTTTATCGAATACATGGAAAACGTTCATGCTGAAGTGAACATCAAAGGGATGCAAAGTTCAGAACTTTTGGAAACGATTGGAAGCCGTTATAGCTATATCGATGAAGGTTTTGACGGACATTCTCCATCCCACTATTATAAACTCGATGATGGGTATGAATTTGGAATCATAGAGCCGCACAAAGATGATTTTTGTGCAAAGTGCAATCGTATCCGTCTTACCGCAGAGGGCAATTTAATTCCATGTTTGTATTTTGACGAAGCGATGAGCATTCGTGATGCAGTACGACGCGGTGATATCAAAGAAGCCGCCTTGGTTCTCAAAGAAGTAATCCGCACCAAACCTGAAAAAAACCGTTGGAGTGACCCTGATGGGGAACTTTCAAAGCGTGCTTTTTATGAGACAGGTGGATAATGCTGCATCTTGTTGAACATTTTTACTCGATCCAAGGTGAGGGGAAATATACAGGTGTTCCCTCACTATTTTTCCGATTTGGGGGATGTAATCTTACGTGCGCTGGATTTGGATGCCATGAAAAAGCTCCAAATGGAACCGAGGTTATCGGATGTGATACGGCATACGCCGTTGATCGTAAAGCCTTTGGTGAGTTGTGGCAAGAGGTTGAGGAGCTTCAAACGCTTATTTGGATTATGAATTCCTATCGCCTTCCTCCGCATGTTGATGTAGTGCTCACAGGCGGAGAACCGTTAATTTATGCCAATGAACCTGTTTTTGTCGAATTTATGGAATATTTGATTGGTCAAGGACATCGTGTTACGTTCGAAACGAATGCAACCATTACCCCTGATTTTATTCGGTATCCTTTTTACAAAGAAGCAGTTTATGCACTCTCGGTCAAGCTCTCAAACAGCGGTGAACCATATGACAAGCGGGTTAAGTTTGAGGTATTGGATTGGATTATTGCCAATACGAAGGGAAGTTTTTTTAAATTTACCGTCGATGAACCCTCATTGGTCAGTCATATCGAATCTGAAATTGATGAAATTATTGCCAAATATCCCAACACCTCTGTGTACTGTATGCCATTGGGTGGGGATAAATCTCACATTGAAGCAAATTGTGAAGCAGTTATCGAATTTTGTAAGCGCCGTGGTTTTATCTATAGCGATCGTTTACATATCCGTATTTGGGATCAAAACCACGGCGTGTAATTTATAAACTTCACAATAAAACCTTGACACACTTCCTCTAAAGCACTACAATTGTATCTACAAATACAATCATAAGAGGTCGATGATGAAGCAAGCGATTAATATTCGTCTCGAAAAAGAAGTAATAGAGACATTGGATGAGTATGCATCAGAACTAAATAAAACACGGACAGGGCTTATCGAAAAAGCAATAGAGCTTTATTTTGATACTCTGGATGAAATGGTGGCAGATAAGCGCATCGACAACCTCAAGAGCGGAAAATCGTCTCTTGTTTCTCTTGAAGATGTATTTAAAGCAGCTGGAATTAATGTTTAAAGTCGCATTTGAGAAAGAGGCACAAAAAGAGTTTTTAAAACTCAATGATGAAACCAAGAATCTTATTGCTAAGAAAATTTTAGACCTCCAATCAGGTAATTTTACAGGAGATAAATCACTCAAGGGAAAGCACAAAGGAAAATTTAGTAAACGTGCCGGAGATTATCGGGTAATATATCTTCGTGAAAATGAACTGGTGCTTATCACGATCATTCGCGTGGGGCACCGCAAAGAGGTATATTAATGATCATACGTAAACTTTTTAAATTTGAAAACGCCCATATTGTTCGTGGATGTTCGAGTGAACGGTGTCGTGCGTCAGTACATGGTCACTCGTATAAAATCGAGGTTTTGTTCGAATCGGATTACCTTGACAATGGGCAGATGGTGTACGATTTTGGACTGATGAAGCAGGGGATGAAAGCGCTCATTGACAGTTTTGATCACTCTATTGCCTTATGGGATGGCGATGATACACAGTACTTAGCGGATATGAAGCGTCACTCGAATCGTTGGGTTCAGCTTCCTATCTCACCATCGGCAGAGCAGTTTAGTCGTGTCATTTTTGTGATGATTGATAAATTGCTTGGATGTACCAAATCGATCAATGGTGAACGTGAAGTTAAACTGCACAGTATTATCGTTCATGAAACCGATACGGGGTATGCGCAAGGCTTCCCTGAAGATGCGTATTCGCATAAGATGGGTTTGATCGAGTTAGAGAAAATCATCTTTAGTGAGGGTGTACGAGCAGAGTGGGGTGATCCGCAACTTTGGGATAAGATGATGGCTGGGGAGGTCTTCATTAACCCCGATACGGTTTAATACGTTACCAGAGACACTTGTGTGTCGGTGTTCATACACCAGCGTGTAGGGATGATCTTTACTTCTGCACCTTGCTCAAATTTTTCCACACTTTCATCCACCATTATATAGCTGTTGGCACGAGAGAGTGGCAATACCATCCCTGGAGCAAAATGGGAACTTGGAGTAAAGCCAGATCCGTCAAACCATCCAGGAATCAAGGAGCGACGACCTTTTTTCATTACAAAAGGTTCAGCCATACGTGTTGTGATCGTTGAGAGGTATTTGTCATGGCGACCGCTGAGTGCGTGGATAATACTTTGCCCAAAGAGTTCAAAACACAGGGCTGATGCGAGCGGATTTCCCGGAAGATTCAGAATCAGTGTGTCTCTGATTTTTCCAAAGGTTGTCGGTTTTCCGGGTTTGATCTCAACCGATTCAAAGATATTTTCAAAGTTAAGTCCCTGAAACGCTTTTTTAGTGTAGTCGGCATCGCCGACACTCACTCCCCCTGATGTGATGATTAAATCGGCATCCAAAGAACTGACAATGTGATCTTGAATTGACTCAATGGTGTCCCCGGCTGTGCCTGTAAAAATCACTTCACATCCTAATTCAGTAGCACGCGCAGTAAAGGTTGGGGTATTGGTATTGTAAAGTTGATTGTTTCCCAGTGTTTCAAAATGCATCTTGAGCTCATTTCCAGAAGAGAAAAAGGCAACGCGAGGACGTCGATACAGTTTTGCATGGGTTATCCCTTGAGATGCTAGCAGGGTGATGTGATGGGCATTGAGAAAAGTCCCTTTTGTCAGCAAGGTCATATCGCATTGAATGTCTTCGCCTTTGAGACGGATATGCTGTCCTGCTTTGATATTGGAGCCAAAGGTGACCTTTTCCCCATCGATGCTCACCTCTTCAATGGGGACAATCGCTTCGCATCCTTGCGGAATTTTTGCTCCTGTCATGATACGGATACATTGATCTTCAGTAAGCCTTACATCATTGATATCGCCTGCGAAGACAATGCACGACTGTGGCAACGTTTTACCGCTATCGCAGGTACGAATGGCGTACCCGTCCATTGCTGAGTTATCAAAAGCAGGAAGAGAATGTGTAGCAGTGATACTTTGTGCCAAAACACGATTGATGGCATTTTCGATAGGAGCAATTTCGGTACTTCGCGGCAAGGCTGCGGAATAGATAGAATGAAGTGCCTCTTCGACGTTGATGGCCATTGTGTCTCCTTGAGGTTGTTCCCTAATGCTTTGGGAATGGTTGTGAAGATTATAAGCAAAGTAAGGTAAAATCCCCTTTATGGAAGCATTGTACTCAACAGGATTAGAGATCCATTTTGTCGGAGTTGTTGTTTTGATGGCAGTTGTGATGTTTAATATTATCATGCTCTTGCTCTCTCATCAGATTATTCGCTATGCCAAACGCTTGCGTGTTGCCATGCCGATCTCATTATCCTTGATCATCATCACTATTTTTACAGGGATTGTGATGATGGCAGCCAAACACTTGAGTTTCTCACTTGCCAATATTGCGATGATTATAGTGAGTATCTCTTTTATCGTCTTGGAAATAAAACGCTACAAAATCCTCAAATATGAAACCGATATCAAACAAGAAAATGCATTTACGCAATACAAGAAGAAAGCATTTCGTTTTTTAGGTATTGAACTGTTTCTTTTGATGGCGATGAGTGTTTGGATGCTGTTATGAAATTTATCCTTAATGCCGATGCCGGAAAACCGCAGTTACGTTTGAGCGGGGATAATTATAAATACATCATTAAAGTACGTCGTCATGTTGCGGGAGATCTCATTGCTTTTCGTAACCGTGGGGATTTAACCAAAGAGTACAGTTATGTTCTTGAGAGCACTGATGGGCGCAATGCTGTATTTGTCTTGGAGAGTCAAGGTGATCTCTCTTGTGAATCGTCTAAAAAACTGCACATTGGGTGGTGTATTATTGATCCAAAAACGGTTGAAAAAGTTCTCCCGATGCTCACAGAGATGGGTGTTACGAAAATAACCTTTATTCAGTGTCATCGTTCTCAGCGTAATTTTCATTTTGATTATGAGCGCTTTGAACGAATTATGGAAAGCTCTATTATGCAGTGCGGCCGTACATCATTGATTGAGTTTAGCGAGTCCCCTTCTTTGAGTGACTTTTTGAATGGACATCCTGATTCGGTCATTTTAGACTTTGGCGGAGAAAAACTCACGAACACAGAAGAGTATGAAACCGTCGTGATCGGATGCGAGGGAGGATTTCATGAGAGCGAACGTTCTCTCTTTATAAATCATCGTGTCCGACACTTTAGCTCCCCGATGATTTTACGTTCCGAGAGTGCAGCAGTTGCGGTTGCAGCACGCCATTTGTAAAAATAAAAATCTTTGGCTATAATTCGCATCCAACAATCCGTCCCCAGGTACGGATGTAAAACTCAAACCGATTGACGTACAACGCCGTCATTCACAAGGTAATATTATGAAAAAAGAACTTCACCCAAATACTGTTGAATGTACTGTTAGCTGCGCATGCGGTAACACATTCAAAACAACCAGCACAAAAGAAACCTTTCGTGTTGATATCTGCAGCGAATGTCACCCGTTTTACACAGGTTCTGAGCGTCAAGTAGATACAGCTGGCCGTATTGATAAATTCAAAAAACGTTACGCACTAAATTCGTAAGTAAACAAGGAGAGGTCAATGTTATCTCTCGTTCCTACTCCTATCGGCAACATTGCCGATATCTCTCTTCGTTCCCTAGAAATACTTTCAACTGCTGATATCATCCTTTGCGAAGATACCCGTGTCACCAAAAAACTGATTCATTTACTCAAAGAGCGTCACAGCCTCGTTACGAGCGAACCTCAATTCTTGAGTCTGCATTCGCATAATGAGGCCGATTTTGTCGCCAAATTAACTCCCGATTTTTTTAATGCCAATGTCCTTTATGTCAGCGACGCGGGGATGCCCGGGATTAGTGATCCTGGACAATTATTAGTACGCTATTGTTTGGATAATGGGATAAAGTACGATATTTTGCCGGGTGCCAATGCGGTGTTAAGTGCTTTTGTTGCGAGTGGTTTTTGTGAGACAAAAATGCTTTTCTTCGGATTCTTACCTCACAAAGGACATGACAGAGCAGCAGCACTGCAAGAAGCTCTTTTTAATGGCTACACAACGGTTTTATATGAGTCTCCAAAACGTTTGGAAAAGCTGTTGCAGGAAATCGTCATTGCTGCGCCACAGCGTCAGGTATTTTTAGCCAAAGAGATTAGCAAAAAGTTTCAACGTTTTTACCGTGCAACAGCGGCTGAACTTTTGAGCCAATTAACAGAAGAAATTCGCGGTGAGTGGGTAGTTGTCATTGAGGCTTCCGATCACCAAGGCGGCAATTTGAGTGAACAAGATATTTTAGATTTGGATATTCCTAAAAAAGCGGCATCAAAACTCATTGCCAAAATTACCGGGGAAAACCCTAAAGAGTGTTATCAGCGACTCTTAAACACTTAGCGATATAATAACTCCAAAATATTTTTTAATCACATAAAATAATTTATGTACAGAAGAGAGCAAAATGCTAATTTATGGTAAACAACCTGTATTCTACGCCCTTGAGCGCCATCGTGATCGTATAAAGACCCTTTATTTAGCAAAAGAAGTGGATAAAAAAGAGTACTCAGTTTTAATGAAAATGGGGATCGAAGTCAAGCGTATTCCTGAAAATGCAGCGCAATCGATGGTTAAAGGCGGTAATCACCAAGGTTATATTGCCGAAATGTCTGCACTTGTCCCTTATGCTTCTCCTTTTTTGAAGAAATGCGAATTTATTGTTATTTTGAGTTCCATTACCGATATGGGCAATATCGGTTCATTGGTACGCAGTGCTTATGCATTGGGGGTAGATGCGATGGTCATTTCCGGTATTAAAGAACCAAACTTTGAATCCATTATCCGAACCAGCAGCGGTGCGGCTTTGGACTTGCCGTTTGTCATTATTCATAATATCCACGATGTGATGCATGAGTTAAAACAATCCGGATTTACACTGTATGGAGCTATGGCAGAGGGAGTCAGTGTCCGTGAGATGAGCTTTACTTCTAAGCGCGCATTGATTTTGGGGAGCGAGGGAGAAGGACTCAGCGGTAGAATTCAAAAAGGGATTGATCATGGTATTTCAATACCGATGGCGCATGATTTTGATTCACTGAATGTTGGCGTTGCCGGTGCAATTTTAATGGAGAGAATGCGATGAAGACCTTTGAAGATTTACAAAATTTAGGTGCCAATGTTATTCACGAACAGACACATATCGCACGTTCAAAACTTGAATTGGTGTTAAATAAATCATTTGCTGATTTGACGCGTGTACAATTTATGGGTTTTGTCTCTATTTTAGAACGTGAATATGGTATTGATCTCTCAGGTATCCGCCAAGAATACGATGAATTTGTACAATCGCATCCAGATGTTATTATCCAAAAAGAATCGGTTATTTTGCAAGCTCAATCAAGGTCCAGACAAAAATGGATACTTGGGGGAGTAGTAGCCATAACCCTGTTGATAGTTATAGGTTCCATGATACAAGGGCGTTTGAGTATTGCTCCTTCAGAGGATGTAATACAGCTTAGTAGCGGTAATGTAGAAGTAGTAGATGCAAATCTAGGAATAGTTCCTGTAGAAATAAATACAACAGTTATAGCGCCCATTGTTGAAGCAAACACCACGGCACTTAAGAGCGAGATAAATATAAGCACCAAGTCGGTTACAACCATTGAAAATGCCGTAAGTATTAAACCAATGGTTAAAGTATGGATTGGAATGCTTGATTTAACTACAGGTACTAAATCGCAAAAAACAACAACGGATTCTATCGTTTTAGATAAAAGCAAAAATACTCTCTACATGTTTGGACATGGTCGATTGGAAATTGTAACGCCTAATGGGACGAAAATATTGAAAGATAGAAATGCAGTTTGGTTCACGTATGAAAACGGTCAATTGAAGCAAATCAATGAAGCTGAATTTGCAGTTAAGAACAATGGAGTCACTTGGTAATGAAGTTTTTCTTCTTGCTGCTTCTGGTTGTACTATCAGTTGCCGCAAAAGAGATAAAAAATAACCTGCATCTAAAGGTAACTCAAGGGGGGTTGCTTTCAACAGTTATTATCCAACATGTTTTAGCATCCATGGGATTTAAAGTGCATATGTACCGTTTTATCAGGACAAATGAAATCATTGAGTTGGATATGATACTCAATGGTAAGAAGCAATTTGATACAAAAAAGTTTATCGAAGAATTAAGTTTACATCAGATCATAGTGCTCAATAAACAGGGGATAATTACATTAGATGCATCACAGGCATTGTGGAATGTACCTGCTATAACAGCCGATGAGGGAGCGCAGGTTGATCGTACCAATGTTGCTTCATGGTTTCGAGTGAATAACACCTTTGGTATCACAATAGAAGCGCCCTATGGTTCTAAATGGTATCCTGAAATTGCAGTCCTTGATGATAAGATGCAAACTTTGGTCTCTGTTAAAGAATCTGAATTTCAAGACAGAATGACCTTTCAATTACCAGATCACGCGATGTATTTAAAGGTTTCCAATATTAACGGAATGAAAATGCTTAGAGAAGGAATGTGGATAGAGTCTGCAAATAGTGAACAATAACCGCTATAAGCTTTTTTGGAGTCCCACTGTGCTAGAATTGCACAATTTTTTTTTGACAGGTTGCAATAATGTTTGATGAAATACAGTTTGATCGTATCAAGCGCCTCCCTAAGTATGTCTTTGCAGAGGTAAATGAGCTTAAAATGGCACGCAGACGAGCGGGTGCTGATGTTATCGACTTCAGTATGGGAAATCCAGATGGTGATACGCCTGAGCACATTCGCCAAAAACTTATAGAGTCTGCCCAAAAGACGAAAACGCATGGTTACTCGGCTTCAAAAGGGATACCAAAGCTTCGTCAAGCAATTTGTGATTGGTATAAGCGTCGTTATGATGTTGATCTTGATCCTGAGACAGAAGCGGTTGCGACTATGGGGTCAAAAGAGGGATATGCGCATTTGGCGTATGCGATTACTAACCCGGGAGATGTTGTTGTTGTTCCTGATCCTACTTACCCAATTCACTCGTACGCTTTTATTTTGGCGGGAGGAAATGTTCAAAAAATGGAACTTCCATTTGATGAAGATTACAAAGTAGATGAAGATCTCTTTTTTGAACGCTTAGAGACGGCATTTCATATTTCTTTTCCCAAACCAAAATATGTGGTAGTTAATTTTCCTCACAATCCTACAACAGCAACTGTGACACCTGAGTTTTACGTGCGCATTGTTGAAATGGCTAAACGAGAGCGTTTTTACATCATAAGTGATATTGCGTATGGTGATTTAACATTTGATGGGTATAAAACTCCTTCGATCCTTTCTGTCCCTGGAGCTAAAGATGTAGCAGTTGAAAGTTTTACACTTTCAAAGAGTTATAACATGGCTGGATGGCGTGTTGGCTTCTTTGTTGGAAATGCGAAACTTATTGGGGCATTGCAAAAAATTAAAAGCTGGTTGGATTACGGAATGTTTACTCCGATTCAAGTTGCTGCGACAATAGCGCTTAATGGGGATCAAACCTGTGTACAAGAGATTACCGATAAATACGATCACCGTCAGGATGTATTACTAGAAGCATTCAATCGTTCAGGATGGCCGGTTCGACGTAATCAATCGTCAATGTTTGTATGGGCTCGTATTCCGGAATGCGCACGACATCTAGGAAGCTTAGAATTTTCAAAACGTTTACTTGTTGAAGCCAATGTTGCAGTTGCTCCGGGTATCGGATTTGGAGATTATGGGGATGAGTATGTACGTCTCGCGTTAATTGAAAATGACAAGCGTATTCGTCAAGCAGCTAAAAACATCAAAAACTTTTTACAGCAATTTGATTGCAAGGGTGCCGAGTGATTCGTGTCGGTGTCATCGGTGTCGGAACAGTCGGACGTTCTGTTGTTAAAATCTTAGAAGAAAATGCGTCTATTATCACGGCACGCGCAGGGGACCCGATCAGCGTCAAGCGGGGTGTTGTACGTAATTTAGAAAAAGCACGGGATCTTGGAATTCAACTTTCTCAAAATCCCGATGACATTATCAATGATCCCGAAATTGACATTGTTGTTGAGCTCATGGGTGGGGTTGAAGAGCCATTTAGGATTCTTAAATCGGCACTTGCGAGTGGCAAAGCCGTAGTAACGGCAAACAAAGCACTTTTAGCCTATCATCGCTATGAGCTTCAAGAAATTGCAGGAGATATCCCTTTTGAATTTGAAGCGAGTGTTGCAGGTGGAATTCCGATCATCAGCGCTTTGCGTGATGGACTCTCAGCTAATCATATTCTTTCAATAATGGGGATAATGAACGGCACGTGCAATTACATGTTGACGAAGATGATGAATGAAGGGATAGATTTCGATTCTATTTTAGCAGAGGCACAGCGTCTTGGATATGCTGAAGCTGATCCAACCTTTGATATCGGCGGTTTTGATGCAGCCCATAAGCTTCTTATTCTTGCTTCCATCGCCTATGGTATTGATGCAAAACCTGAAGAGATTTTGATTGAGGGTATCGAGGGAATTACGCAGGCGGATATCACTTTTGCCAAAGAGTTTGGGTATACAATTAAACTTTTAGGCATTGCAAAACGAGATGGAATAGAAGTGGAATTAAGAGTACACGCTGCATTGGTCAAGCAAGATGCCATGATCGGTAAGATTGATGGTGTTATGAACGGGATCAGTGTTGTCGGTGATCGTGTCGGAGAGACTCTCTATTATGGACCTGGTGCCGGCGGAGATGCCACGGCAAGCGCAGTTGTAGCCAATATCATTGATATTGTCCGCTCTGGAAAACGCTCCCCTATGTTAGGATTTAATCATCCGCTCGAAGAGGGGTTGACGCTCAAAGATTCAGGAAATATCCGATCAAAATACTATTTGCGTCTTCGAATAAGTGATAAGCCAGGAATGCTGGCAAAAATAACACAATTATTTGCAGATCACACGATTTCAGTAGAAGCTATGCTGCAACGTCCCTACGAAGAGCAATGCGCCCATCTGTTGTTCTCAACACATGAGGCATTAGAAAGCAATGTATGCGCAATGATCAAAGATCTTGAATTACTAGATGCTGTGTTAGAAAAACCTTTCATGATTAGAATTATCTAAGTTTGCGTAAAAACCTGCCTCTTCGAGGCAGTCTTTCACTTCTTTTTCATCTTAATAAAACTTTAACTTAAACTTATGTAAAATACGCGTCCACTTTGCCCTCTCAGACAAGCGTGATTGAATGTTTGTAACTGCTTTCAAAAGTAGTAACAAGTATTGGTATACGTTCGCGTGTACCTACGAGAGGTCAAAGAAGCTATATAACGGAGCTTACCGATGAAAGTACGTTCTTCAGTGAAGAAAATGTGCGACGATTGTAAAATCATCAAGCGCAAAGGGGTAGTTCGCGTAATATGCAAAACCCCTAAACATAAACAAAGACAAGGATAAGCATGGCACGTATCGCCGGTGTGGACTTACCTAAGAAAAAACGTCTGGAATATGCATTAACTTATATCTATGGTATCGGTTTGCATACGTCTCGTAAGATTTTGGATGCTACAGGTCTCGATTACAACAAGCGTGTATTCGAATTGACTGAAGATGACGCAGCAACAATCGCGAAAGAAATTCGCGCTAGTGCCGTTGTTGAAGGTGACCTTCGTAAGCAAGTTGCTATGGATATTAAAGCGTTGATGGATCTCGGTTCTTACCGTGGACTTCGTCACCGTAAAGGTCTCCCATGCCGTGGTCAAAAAACCAAAACCAATGCACGTACACGCAAAGGTAAGAAGAAAACTGTCGGTTCAGTCACAAGATAAGGGATTAGAGTATGGCAAAAAGAAAAGCAACTCGTAAAAAAGTCGTCAAAAAGAATATTGCAAGAGGTATAGTACATATCCTTGCAACATTCAATAACACTCTTGTAACAGTAACAGATGAGATGGGTAATATGATCGCATGGAGCTCAGCCGGTGCGCTTGGTTTCAAAGGTTCAAAAAAATCTACTCCATTTGCTGCTCAGCAAGCAGTTGAATCGGCTTTAGAAAAAGCAATGGTCCACGGGATTAAAGAAGTGGGAATCAAAGTTCAAGGACCAGGTTCTGGTCGTGAAACTGCAGTTAAAAGTGTTGGTGCTATTGAGGGACTACGTATTTCATTTATGAAAGACGTTACTCCACTGCCACACAATGGATGTCGTGCGCCTAAGCGCCGACGCGTCTAAGGAGCGAAGCTATGGCAAGATATAGAGGACCCGTAGAAAAAATCGAAAGAAGATTCGGTGTTAGCCTTGGTCTAAAAGGTGAGCGTCGTCTTGCAGGTAAAAGTGCACTTGACAAACGTCCATATGGACCAGGTCAACACGGTCAACGCCGCACAAAAATTTCTGAATACGGTACACAGCTTCGTGAAAAACAAAAAGCGAAGTTCATGTACGGTTTGAGCGAAAAACAAATGCATTCATTGTTTGATGAAGCTAAGCGTCGCCAAGGAAATACCGGTACAAACCTAGTATTGCTTCTTGAGCAGCGCCTTGACAATGTAGTTTACCGTATGGGTTTTGCGACAACACGTCGTTTTGCTCGTCAATTGGTAAATCATGGTCATATCATGGTAGATGGTAATCGTGTAGATATTCCATCTTACCGTGTTAAGCCTGGTCAAAAAATTGAAATTATTGAGCGTAGCAAAAAGAATAACCAAATTATTCGTGCAGGTGAGCTTACAAACCAAACTGGCCTTGCAGCATGGGTTGATATTGATCAAGCTAAATTATTTGGTATCTTTACACGTCTTCCAGAGCGTGAAGAGATTGTTATTCCTGTAGAAGAACGTCTAATCGTCGAGCTTTACTCGAAATAATCACTAAATAAAGGGCACTCAGCATGAAAAAAATTAAAACATCTCCGCTTCTTCCGAAAGAGTTTGTCGTTGAGCAAATTAGTCCGAATGAAGCGAACATAATTGCGTATCCGTTTGAAACAGGGTATGCAGTTTCGATTGCCCATCCGATCCGTCGCTTTTTATTAAGCAGTTCGGTCGGTTTTGCTCCAATCGGGATTAAAATCGAGGGTGCCAAACATGAATTTGATTCTGTACGCGGTATGCTTGAAGATATCTCTGATTTTATTATCAACTTGAAAGGCATTCGTTTCAAATTGAAGAATGGCCTTAAAGAAAAAGAGATCAACTATACTTTTGCAGGCCCTTGTGAAATTCATGGTAGTGATCTAGAGAATGATGATGTTGAAGTCGTTACCCCAAATGGGTTTTTGGCAACGTTGAATGAGGACGCAACTCTTAATTTTACAGTCAGAATTCACCAAGGAATCGGCTATACGCCAAGTGAAGACATACGTGATATGTTGAGTGAAGGTTACATTGCACTTGATGCATATTTTACTCCTGTTCGTCGTGCTACGTATGCGATCGAAAACATCTTGGTTGAAGACAATCCTAATTTTGAAAAAGTGATTATTAACATCGTAACCGATGGACAAATTTCACCAGTGGATGCATTTAAAAATTCACTTGAAGTTATGTATGCTCAAATGGCTGTATTTAACAGTGAAGTGAGCATTAAAACAACGAATGCAGTAGTTGAGCATTCAGATGAGCATCCGGAACTTAAACGACTTGGTGCACGTATTGAAGAACTTGGCCTTAGCGCTCGCAGTTTTAATTGTTTAGACCGTTCAAATATCAAACATATTGGTGAAATCGTTATGATGAGTCAAAATGATTTGAAAGAAGTTAAAAACCTTGGTAAAAAATCGTTTGAAGAGATTTTAGAAAAAATCAATGAATTCGGTTATGCAGTAGGGCAAGAACTTGCAGATGATTTAATCACTGCGATCAAAAAGAAAATCGAAGCTGAATAAGCTTTAATACAATAGAGGAAGTATCATGAGACATCGTCACGGATACCGCAAATTAGGTCGAACAAGCTCACACCGTGCTGCTTTGTTGAAAAACCTTAGCATTGCGTTGATTGAACACGGCAAAATCGAAACAACGTTGATTAAAGCAAAAGAAGTTCGTTCATTTGCTGAAAAATTAATTACTACTGCACGTGTAGGCGATGCGAATGCTCACCGTGCTATTTTTGCAGCTCTTCAAAATAAAGAGGCAACTAAAAAGCTTCTTAACGAAGTGGCTCCAAAATATACTGAACGTGACGGTGGTTACACCCGTATCGTTAAAACTCGTATCCGTCGTGGTGACGCAACGGTTATGGCATATATTGAACTCGTTTAACGAGTTCAATTCCTCTTTTTCCCCTATCTTCTTAAAAAAAACTTCGCTTAGAAATTATTGAGTTCCTATTAGTACACGTTTAGAACAATTTCTCTATATTGTCACATTAATTTCCCATATACAAGGTAATACACTTATGCTTCCATTTACAGATGAAGAGTTAATGCAACCAGTTCGTAACGTGATTGATAAAGTTCGTCCTAGTTTGGCCCTGGACGGTGGTGACATCGCATTCTTGACCGTCAAAAATGGGACTGTGTATGTGCAGTTACAAGGAGCTTGTGTTGGCTGCGGAAGTAGCGGAAATACATTAAAATATGGAGTTGAGCGACAGCTTCGAATGGATATTCATCCAGAGATTACGGTTATCAATGTACCGCATGGGATGGAAAATCAAATCGATACATTATAATTTAGATATTATGTCGATATACATTTAATAAAATTTTGGAGGGAAACCGTGAAACTAACTAAATTATCTAAAACCCTCAATAAGGCTAACGAATATTTTTTAGCTGGTCAGTATTCGGATGCCATACGTGAGTATGCTTTTGCTCTGGAAGCAAACCCTTCATCTAAAGAGGCATATAATGGAGCCATCCTTGCCGATATGGCGATTAGCGGAGAAAATGGTGCTGAAGCATTGTTTGATTATTATGCAATTTTACGTGGCGATGATGCACAGCAAGCGGATGTAGTTATTTCAGAAATATTAGAAACAATGGATGGCACATTAGAGCAGCTTAGTACTCTTTTTGATGATACTATGAAGCAACGCATGGCATATGAAGATGGAATTATGTACAAAGAGTTTAAAGAACTTGTACAAGAAGAAAATGATTTTAATCGTATTTTTGAAAATATTATGTTTTCAACGCGCGTCATCATTACAGAAAAAGAAGACTTTGTTGATTTTCTCGATAATTTGATTGATCACGGTTACAAAGAGATGGCATTGGGATATTTGGAAAGTGCATTGGGTGTTTATCCTAATGACAAGCAGTTACGTAACTTATTGAGACGTTTGGCAAAAGGAAATTCATTTGAAAGTTGAGCTTTT
>JAMCPS010000113.1 GCA_023379705.1 Campylobacterota bacterium | reverse complement strand
GCCATGGATTTCTAAAAACAAAATCGTTAACCAAAGCACTAACTAAGATTCTTCATAGAGAGCCATCTTCTGGCTTTCACCCCAATTTAATATAAGTGCATCCATATGGACAAACCTCCCTTTTCTTTTCGTATTTTTTTCACACTTAAAAATCTTATTTTCCTTTTTTCAGTTTTAATTATTGTAATATTGGCAGTAATTATTGGTTATTTTATTGGCTTTAATCAAGTTCAGGAAAAATTGGATCAAGAACGAGAAGAAACCGGGCGTCTAATGGCAAAGATTCAAGAGATTAGTAAGGTTGAATCGAATGTATCACGAGGAGTCATTAGACCTAAAGTGCATGATGTTCAAGCTGAGAAGTTAAAAAAAGAGCTTAAAGAGTTACTAGAGCATGAAAGGTTAAGTGCTCGACATGAGTATGCTCCAAAAGATAAAAAAGAACTTCCACCTCCAGCTGAACCTCGTGAGATAGTGCCTGTAAAAGCGTGTGGAGCCAAGCTGGTAATTATTATGGATGATGTTTCCTATGAACACGATGTCGCAGCAATACGTTCTACGGGCTTGCCATTGGTGATGTCCTTTTTACCCCCAAGTCCTCGTCACCCTGAGTCTGCAACATTAGCAGCATCGGTTTCGGGACACATGGTTCATCTTCCAATGGAAGCGGTTACGTATAACCAAGAGGAACTGGTAACTTTGCGTGTATCAGATTCGACAGAAACGATCGCCAAACATATTGCACAAGTGAAGCGTCTGTATCCGAATGTCCGTTATATAAATAACCATACGGGTTCAAAGTTTACTTCGGATGAGCTTGCAATGGATCGATTTATTGGGGTTATGAAAGATAATGGACTTATTTTTGTTGATAGTAAGACGATTGCTTCAAGTAAAGCCAAAAAGATTACTGCAAAATATGGTTTGCGCTATTTGGGACGGGATGTTTTTTTGGATCATAAAGATGGTGTTGAGAATGTCAAAAAACAAATCCGTGAAGCCGTAGCAGTTGCCAAACGTCATGGTAATGCGATTGCGATTGGTCATCCGCGTCCCGATACAATTCGCGCCCTTAAAGAATCGAAAGATATTTTAAATCAAGTTCAGATTGTGAGGATTGATCAAATCTGACAATTTGACATATTTATAGTTAGTCTCAATGTATTGGGTTATTGTGTTCAATATTTCATAGGTGAGCTTAAAATGTTCAATACAGTACCACACCACATCAGCGATCTTGAGTCTATGCAGCACTATCCAAAGAACTTGGACTACAAAGGCTCATTGGAATTGCTCACCCGACCTAAAATTTCGATCGTTGGAACCCGTAGGCCAAATCCCTATACACGCAGTGTCACTTATGAATTGGCTAAAAAACTTTCAGTTAATGGTATTGTAGTTGTAAGTGGTGCTGCTGCAGGGGTTGATACTATAGCGCATCAAGGTGCTGGATTCGAAAATACAATTGCAGTACTTCCTTGTGGGATTGAACTTCGTTATCCAAAATCAAATTCTGAGCTTATCAAATCGATTGAAAATAAGGGACTTACGCTTTCACAGTTTGAGTCTTCATTTGAAGCACGTGCCTGGAGTTTTGTGGTACGTAATGAGATTGTTGTTGCCTTAGGTGAGTGTTTGATTGTTACCGAAGCGGATATCGGAAGCGGGAGCATGCGCAGTGTGGACTATGCACTTGAGATGGGTAAACAAATTTATGTACTGCCTCATCGCATACGAGAGAGTGAAGGGACACACCGTTTATTGGCTCAAGGTAAAGCAACTGCGATTGAAAACATAGATGATTTTGTTTCACATATTTCTAATAAAACACGAAATATGACTACAGATAGTCCATTTCTAGCATTCTGCAGAACCTTACCTAGTTACGAAGAAGTGATGCTGAAATTTCCAAAAGAGATTTTTGAAGCAGAGTTAAGCGGTATTGTGGATGTACGAAATGGAAGAGTTGTGATTGTGTAATATAACAGAGCATTAATGCCCTGTTGTGCTTTCGTAGCCATAATGTTTAACGAAATAATTGATAATGATTTGCTGATCTTCTTTTGGAATGGGCGCTTTAAATTCATTTACCATTTTAGCAACGGTTCCTGTCCAATAAGGACGACTTTTTTTACCTTGATTGAGCATATATCCAAATGAATGACAAGTAAGGCAGTATTGTTGTACCACTTCGTCATGATCTCCTGCTGCTATAGGGTATTCAACATAAGGTATTTCGATGGGCTTATTCACCTGTGAGAAAACAGCTGTGACACTAAATAAAATTCCAGTAATAAGTATATTTATTTTCATCTATGGGTCCTTACACTATTTTTACGTTGACTACGTCAACAGCATTGTATTGGTATCCACCGGCATTCCATCCAATGTCGCCAGGCAGAGGCTGGATATTGCCGATACGATTGATGGCACGTACCATTATGCTAAATTCACCTTTAATTTTCGGTTCCCACGAGAAGCTCCATTGGCGATAGGCATATTTGCCATAATCTTTTTGCAATTGCGTAGCACTCCAGCTTTTACCGCCATCGAGAGAAATCATAACTTCTTTGATCCCTTTTCCTTGATCAAAGGCAACGCCGCTAACTTGGATACGAGACCCTTTTTTAATGACACTGTTAGGGGTAGGGTAGCCGATGACTGATTTTACTTTCATCTGAGCAATTGGTTTACGTTTGTATTCGAAATCACTTCCAGAGATAACACATTCACAATCGTTATCAGGAACAGTATAGGCAACGTCCATAAAAAAAGATTTGCGGTATTCATCCATAACTGTAATCTCAGAAAGCATTTTTACCCAACTGTCCGAGAAGTGGCCTGGAATAATGAGCTTGAGAGGGAAACCGTTCAGATATGGGATATCTTCACCATTCATCTCATAAGCAACAATCAATTCATCGGTAAGCGCTTCATCGATTCCCATTTCACGAAAAAAGATAGGTGTTTCATCTATGGCTGGTTTTTCGAGTCCATTGACACCGACGTATTTAGCTGTTGCATTGACTCCAGCCATGTTGAGGATGTCTTTGAGACGAGCTCCTTTCCACACAGCACAGCCCATTGCTCCATGTCCCCATTGAACACCATGGGTTGCAGGTCCGGTACCGGAAAAATATTTACGACTGTTCCCGCCGCATTGAAGAACGGAAGTGATTTCTACAGGCTCAAACTTTGATTTTAAATCATCTATGCTTAGTGAAAGGGCATTTTGTACGCTTCCTTTTACTTCTAGGCGAAAAGTACTTAAATCAATATAGGTTGGGATATCAGGCATGTGCCAACGTACAAAAAATTCATCATTAGGGGTGATAGCCTTTGTGAAAATATCACGAGATGATTCAAGTAAAGGAGGACGATCAGAAATCGTTTTCATCGGCTTTTTTTGTGGAAAAGCAATCATTGGAGGCACGAAAGCTTTTGTATCGGTAACGATAGGTTTTACGGTTTCTTTACCAAAAAGAGTGGAAGCACCGAGAACTAAGCCGGCACCTAAAAAGTTTCTTCGTGAAAATTGGTCCATAGGCAGTCCCTTTAATAATATTGCATTATTTTATCATATTTATGACAAAATTACAGTATTAACATAGCATCTCCGTAAGAAAAAAAGCGGTATTTCTCATCAATTGCCTCTTGATAGATGCGATGAGTCTCTTCTAAACCAATAAATGATGCAACAAGCATTAAAAGTGTTGACTGAGGCAGATGAAAATTGGTGAGAAGATGATTTACACGCAAGGGCGGATTGTGAGGATGTAAAAAAAGGTTGGCTTCTCCATGCAACTCATCTGTTCTTATATGATACTCAACGGTTCGTGTTGAGGTTGTTCCAACACATAAGAGAGGAGCAGATCCTTGGATAAGATCCAAAGATTTTTTACTGATCTCAAAATACTCGGAGTGCATCGGATGATCGGTAATCGTTGTGCAGTCAACGGGTTTAAATGTCCCGGAACCTACATGCAAGGTAACAAAACCATGGTCATGATCTTTACAAATCTGATGAAAAAGTTCATCGGTAAAGTGCAATGACGCTGTTGGAGCAGCTACGGAACCTTCATGTTCAGCAAAAACACTTTGGTATTCACGCTCATCTTCACTGTTGTCTTCACGGCCTAAATAGGGTGGAAGTGGAATATGGCCGATTTTGTCTAATAACGGCAAAAGATCCTCAAAACGTAAGAGAACATTATTAAGATAAAAATTGACTTCTCTCGATCCGTCATCATTAAGTGTTGTAACAATGGCTTTAACATTTTCATCAAAATGCAAAACTGTGCCGCTTTTTACACGTCCTTTAATATAGACATTGATAGTGTGAGCATTCAGTGGACGATTAATCAGCAGTTCGACACTGCCACCGCTCTCTTTTTTACCATAAAGACGGGCTTTTATGACTTTTGTATCATTGAAAATAATGGCACATTCGTTGGGTAAAAAATCGTTTATTTGATCAAATCGAGTATGTGTGATCGATTGGTCTGCTCGATTATATACAAGGAGTCTGGCGTGGTCTCTAGGATGTACTGGATGGGTAGCTATGAGCCCGTCAGGAAGATGGTACTCATAGCTTGACGTGAGTAAAGGGTCTTTAGTCAATAGTTTCTTCCTCATCTTCTAATGCTGCTAAATCTTCTTTAGGTGCCGGGTTAACAGCACCAACAATAAGGATAGAAATACCGTATAAAAGAGTAAGAGGAATGGCCATCATTGTTTGGCTAATAACATCCGGCGGTGTTAATAGGGCAGATAATATAAAAATAAGGACGATAGCATAGCGAAAGAAACTTTTCATCATACGATCATCAATAAGTCCCATCAAGGCTAAAAAATAACAAAAAACGGGAAGTTCAAATGCAAGTCCAAAACCAAATAATATTTTAGTAAAAAACTCTACGTACTCTGAAATATTATACATAGGAACGAAGGTGGCGCTTCCAAATTCGATAAAAAAAGCAAATCCCATAGGGGTAACAAAATAGTAAGCAAATGATGCCCCTATGAGGAACATGGCTGTCCCTCCCACAACGATAGGAATCATCATTTTTTTCTCATTGGCGTAAAGGCCAGGAGCAATAAAAAGCCATATTTGAGAAAGTATTATCGGTAATGCCGCTAAAAGACCTGCAAAAAAGGAGACTTTCATCGCAACAAAAAAAGCTTCAGAGAGTTCTTTTGTGACAATCATTCCCTGTGCAGCTTTACGAGAAATTTTCGCAGTGGCCGTCAGTGCATCGATAAGCGGTTGTGTTATCCAAGCCAGAAGGGCATCATGGAAGCTCCACATGAAAATGGACATAATAATAACAGCAGCAACACTGATACCAAGACGTTTGCGTAGTTCTACTAAATGAGGACGTAAATCATCAAACATTATGCATCCTCTTTGTTTTTTGGAACGAAGGTGACAGCTTCGGGTTCTTTGGGTGCGGCAGGTGCAGGCGTCTCCAATGTTAAATCATTACCGATTGCTTTAACATCTGTCTCTATTTGGGTTAAATCGGTCATGTGTGTTAACTCAGAACTGGCATTTTCCAGTTCTGCTTTGTAATCCATCACACTTTCTTTGATTCCAGAGAGTCTGATTTCATCTTCAATCGTAGCTTTTGCCGAATTGACGGTGCCTTTGACACTGCGGAAGAATTTGGCGATCTCTATCATCGTTGAGGGAAGTTTGTCAGGTCCTAAAAAGAGAACCGCGACAATAGCGATAAGAAGAATTTCTGTAATACCCATTCCAAACATGTTTTTTGCCTACTTGTTGTTTATTTTTTATAAAGAATTGAAGCGATTTTAGCAAAAGTTAGTTTAAAGGGTGGCTCTAATAGCCTTCAATTCGCAGTGTGATTTCATCTGCAAGGAGAAAATTGGGATTAAAATAGCGTCCATGTCGAAATTCTAACAGGCCACCATCAAGAAGCATTTGTGCTTGTGAATATTGTGGTTTTGAAAGGAGCGTTTGGTCTACACCGACACAGCTGCGAAATCCTAAAAAGAGTTTTTCATTTAGGAGTTCTGCCTCATTGAGGTTCTCTTCTTTTATGGACAGCGGTGTATCGATATAGGCTTCGATATCGGTAGTAGGATAAAGACGCGTAGAACCTAAAAACCCTACTGCTCCTGCACCCAATCCGATATAGGATTTATGTTCCCAATAACCAATGTTGTGTTTGGATTTGTATTTGCCGAAATTGGAAATTTCATACTGCTCAAATCCTTTTGCAGAAATTTCATCAAACAGCCATTGGGTAAGATCGAGTTGTTCACTTGCCATTTCAGGTGATTTTTCGAATGCCGTCTCTTCTTCGATGGTAAGTGAATAGAGGCTGATGTGGTCTATGGGCAGTTGGAATGCTTGGTCTATGTCGCTTTGCAGCAGCTCTTTGGTATCGCCTTGAACACCGTAAATGAGATCAAGTGAGAGATGCTTGTAGCCGATTTTTGAAGCATTTTTGATCGCTTCCAGTGCATGTTGGGTATTGTGAGCGCGTCCGAGAGTTTTGAGTTTGTCATCGTTAAAACTTTGCACTCCAAAACTGATACGGTTAACCCCTAGCTCCTTCATTCCTTCTAGCCATTCATAGGTAGAACTGTTAGGGTTGGCTTCGGAGGTGATTTCGGCACCTTCTTGTAAAAAAGGGCGTATACGATCAAATATAGGAGCATAAAGTTGCGGATCCACAGTTGATGGAGTACCTCCGCCGATAAAAACAGTTTCGATCATATTTTCTGGACTTACGTCAAAACGTTTGAGTTCAGTTTCGAGTTGAACGCCTAGAGCATCCATGTAGCGCTCGCGCTGCGAAAACTTGTCAACGTAAGAGTTAAAGGCACAATAAGAGCACTTGCTGTCGCAAAAAGGGATGTGTATGTATAAAAGCATGGCGAATTATAGCACCGTTGACACCCTTGTAGCTTTAATGTATAATTATCCATATAATTAGAGGTGCAAAAATGAGCAAATATGTCAATGTCACAAAAATGAGTATTACCTTGGATAATGAAGTGGCTATGGAGCTTAGTGCGATTGCAAAAGAACTCAATGAAAAGAAAAGCCATTTGATTGAAAATGCACTGATGCTTTATTTTGATATGCTGGACGAAAAACTCGCCGACAAGCGATTGCGTGAACTGGAAACAGGAGCGGTCAAAGCGATACTGGCAGAGGATGTATGGAAAGAGCTTGGGCTGTAGTGGATGTACGCAATAGAGTTTTTACCTAGCGCCAAAAAAGAGCTTTCAAACTTGGATTTTGTTATTCAAAAACAACTCAAAGAAAAAATTATTCTATTGGCAACCGATCCGTCGCAACTCAAAAATAATATCAAAGCGCTCAAAGGGGAATACGCAGGAAAATTTCGTCTTCGAGTGCGAGATTATCGGGTTATATTTCGTATCGAAGAAGAAAAAGTATTGATTATGATCGTTCGTATAGGACATCGTAAAGAAGTGTATTGATATTGGGAATGCATAAAAAGCTTGAATGTAAATGGCATACGAAACTACGAAGACAAAGAGGAATTATAAATGTTGAATAAATATAATGAAGATAAAGATGCTTTAACCATAGGTATGCATTCCCAAGCTGGAGCTCGGGAACGAGATAAGGGCACGTATTTCGCAGATAGTTAAAGGATGACTGTATCAATTATACTTTTTTTAATGAGCAATAGCTTACAATTATAGGAAAAAAGATAGTGAATGACTCAACAAAAGTTTTATCGTCCCAATGTCGCCGCTATCATTGTCTCAAGCGCATACCCGCAAGTCAAAGAAATTTTCATTGCAGAACGATGTGATTTAGCAGGAGTATGGCAGTTTCCTCAAGGGGGGATCGATGAGGGTGAAACGGTAGAAGAAGCCCTTTTTCGTGAACTCAAAGAAGAAATCGGAACCAATAAAGTAGAAATCGTAGCCGAATATCCTGAGTGGATATCGTATGATTTTCCTGTACATGTAGCGGCTAAAATGGCACCTTTTGCAGGACAAAAACAACGCTATTATTTGGTTCGACTCAAAGAAAATGCTAAAATCAGTCTGGATACCAAGCATCCGGAATTTAAACAGCATGAATTTGTGAGTTTGGAAGAACTCAATGGAAAAATCGCCCATTTTAAAAAACCGATTTATGAAGTCGTCATTTCACATTTTAGAGCCAAGGGGTATCTGTAATGCTTATTGTACAAAAGTTTGGTGGAACCAGTGTTGGAGATTTGGAGCGAATACAAAACGTCGCTAACCGTGTCTCTCAAACCCTCAAAGAAGGGCATCAGGTTGTTGTCGTTGTTTCCGCAATGAGTGGTGAGACTAATAAGTTGATTGCTTATGCAGAACATTATACGTCCACTCCTGAGCGCAGTGAAGTGGACATGTTGCTGAGTTCCGGTGAGCGAGTCACTGCCGCATTGCTTTCGATCGCACTCAATGCTATGGGACATAAATCATCTTCCATGAGTGGCCGTCGTGCGGGCATCGTGACCGACAGCGTCCATACCAAGGCGCGCATTGAGAGTATTGACCCCTCTGTTATGCATGAGGAATTGGCACAGGGAAAAGTGATCGTTGTTGCTGGTTTTCAAGGGGTAAGTGAAGAGGGTCAAGTGACAACATTGGGTCGCGGTGGATCAGATCTCTCGGCTGTTGCACTTGCAGGGGCGTTAAAAGCCGATTTGTGTGAAATTTATACCGATGTTGACGGTATTTATACGACCGATCCTCGTATCGAGCCAAAAGCACGTAAAATGGACCAAATCAGCTACGACGAGATGTTGGAACTGGCTTCATTGGGTGCCAAGGTTCTTCAAAACCGTTCAGTTGAATTGGCTAAAAAATTAAATGTAAATCTTGTAACTCGCTCTAGCTTTAGCATGGCAGAGGGGACACTTATAACAAAGGAAGAGAATATTATGGAACAACCACTCGTTAGCGGCATTGCACTGGATAAAAATCAAGCACGTGTTTCTTTGCTCGAAGTTATTGACCGTCCTGGAATTGCATCGGATATTTTCACCCGATTGGCAGATAACAGTGTAAATATTGATATGATTATCCAAACTCAAGGGCATGACGGCCGAACGCATATGGACTTTACGGTTCCAAAAACAGAGTTATTGGATGCTAAGAAAGTGGTTGAAACGTTTATTGCTGAAGGTGAAATCGGTACGGCAAGTTATGATGAGTGTATTTGTAAAGTTTCCATTGTCGGTGTCGGTATGAAATCCCATACGGGTGTTGCGGCAAAAGCGTTTCAA
>JAMCPS010000112.1 GCA_023379705.1 Campylobacterota bacterium | reverse complement strand
TGGATATCAAAACTCTCCCAGCTTAAGTTAATCGTATGTTTTCCGCCCAGCACAGCGACACTGAATGGAACTGTAACATTGGCATCAAGATCAAGATTCACTCCACCACCGAAACCGCCGCCGCCAAATCCGCCGCCGCCGAAGCCACCAAAACCACCTCCTCCAAAACCGCCACCGCCAGAGAACATGTTGCGTAAGATCTCATCTAAATCGACATTACCGCCTTGTGCGCGTGAGAAATCGTGGAAATTTTGCCCACCAAACATTGAGTCACCGTACTGATCGTATTTGGCACGTTTGTCTTTGTCGCTCAATACTTCATACGCGGCATTGATCTCTTTGAATTTTTCTTCAGCCTTAGGGTCTTTATTCACATCGGGATGATATTGACGTGCGAGCTTACGGTATGCTTTTTTGATTTCTGCTTCACTTGCCCCTGGAGCAATTTCGAGTGTTGTGTACAAACTTTTTGACATTCATAAATCCTATTAAAATTTCTATTATTATATATGTTAAAAGTATAACACAATAGTTGAGTCAAAATCAATCAAGGTTTAAAAAGAGAGTTCGTAAAAATAGGAAAAGGAGAGGATTTAAGGTTGCGCCCATGAGGCGCAGGTCTGTTAGTGTAAAAAGTGACGAACACCTGTCATGTACAACGCAATCCCATACTCATTCGCTGCTGCAATGACTTCTTCATCACGTACCGAACCACCCGGCTGAATAACGGTTTTAACCCCAGCACCTGCAGCCGCATCGATCGAATCACGGAATGGGAAAAATGCTTCAGATGCCAATGCCGCACCGCTGACATCCAGCCCCATCTCTTCTGCTTTTTTAAGTGCACAGCGTGCTGCATCCACACGGGAAGTCATCCCCATACCCACAGCCACCATCGCACCGTCTTTCACATAGACAACACAGTTTGACTTCGTCAATGAGGCTACTTTGTAGGCGATCTCTGCATCTTTGAGTTCCTGTGCACTTGCGGTATGGGTTGTTACCAATTTAGCATTTTTTACTTCATCCACACCCACACGGTCTGCATCCTGAAATACAAATCCGCCATCGATATGTTTAAAATCAATCGCATCGTTACTCAAGACAATACGATCGCTGCCGTATTCAAAGAGTTTAAGACGTTTTTTCGGTTCAAATACTTCTTTTGCTTCCTCATCAATACGCCCGGCAATAACCACTTCCAAAAACATCTCATTCATCTTCATCGCCAGCTCTTTGGTGACAACACCGTTGACAGCAACGACGCCGCCAAATGCTGAAATCGGATCACATTTGAGTGCTTCAGTGTACGCATCCATCAAGTTGTCACGAATTGCAAAACCGCATGGATTGCCATGCTTGACAATACAGATCGCATTCTCACTGCCAAATGCCGCCGCGATCTTTACCGCTCCGCTGATGTCGGTGAGGTTGTTAAAGCTCGCTTCCCCTTTGAGTGTTTTGAAGTTCTTGGTAAAAAACGTATCAAACTCATACAAACCGCCCTTTTGATGCGGGTTTTCACCATAACGGGTATCCATCACTTTATTTCCGACGATAAACTGCTTCTCACCCATGCCGTTGTTAAAACGCTTGTTCATGTAGTTTGCGATCATAGAATCATACGCCGCAGTGTGCTCATACGCTTTGATCATCAAAGAACGACGGAACTCGACACTGTCGGTGCCGTTTTGAATCGCATTGAGCACTACCGAATAATCGCTTGGATCGGTAATGATATGAACATCGGTAAAGTTTTTCGCCGCAGAACGCACCATCGTCGGCCCGCCGATATCGATATTCTCAATGATCTCTTCAAAATCATCCGTACGCTCAATCGTCGCTTTAAAAGGATACAGATTGACACAGACCAAATCGATCTCCACAATGCCGTATTCCATCGCCGTATTGACATGCGTGTCCAAATCACGACGGAACAAGATACCGCCATGAATGTACGGATTCAATGTTTTAACACGACCGTCAAACATCTCAGGAAATCCTGTTACATCATCGATTTCGATAGCATCGACTCCCGCCTCGCGTAGCATTTTAAATGTTCCGCCTGTAGAGACGATTTCATAGTCCAATCCGATCAGGGATTTAGCAAATTCTACAATATTACTTTTGTCGCTGACGCTGAGCAGTGCACGCTTCATGCAGTTCCTTTTAGTGGGTTATATACCCATGAATTATTGGCGGAATTATAGCCCAGCGTGGTTTAGGGGAAGGTAAATTTAGCTAAAGTACAGGTCATGAATTCTTATGTACATCCTTTTACTCCCATCATAGACAGTAATACCCGCATTCTTTTTTTAGGAAGCTTTCCCAGTATCGCCTCTTTTGAACACTCTTTTTATTACGCCCATTCCCGTAATGCCTTTTGGCCGATCATGGAGATGATTTTTAACGTTACTCTTCTCGACAACGAAGCCAAAAAAGTGTTTTGTTTAACACATAAAATCGGGTTGTGGGATGTCATCGGTTCATGTGAAAGAGAAAACTCGAGTGACAGCAATCTCAAAGGGATTGTTCCCAATGATTTTGAAGCGCTATTACGCGATTACCCCAATATTTAAGTGCACAGCGTGCTGCAT
>JAMCPS010000111.1 GCA_023379705.1 Campylobacterota bacterium | reverse complement strand
ACAAGTGCTCAACTGGTCTTTGGATGTTATCCATGACAGTCTAAATATTCAGCAGTAATATACAATACAAATTCAACTTTATATATCTGACATTATGTACTTTAGATAACATAAGATATATTCTATTTAAAATAATATCAAATCATAGACTTGTTATTTTATCATATCATGTATCGCTAAGCCTGTATACCCGATACCCGATAAAACCACTACTGTAGCAAGCCCGGCAGCATCAAAAGCAATCGTGATCGGAGACATCATCAAGTCTATTGCATAGTTTGTGTCTAAATACGCTTCTGCAACACTGATTTCTAAGGGCTTTTCGATTTTTGTGAGCTTCTCTCCAACATCATTAGGAAGATATCTATAACCTTCCAGATACATATCACTTTCGTAATAAGGCTGTTTAAACCATCCACTGTCTATTGTCTTATTAAAATGGTGCTTCATTCCCCACTCTATCAGTTCGTTGCTCACCTTTTCGGGTATCAACTTGATTCTAAAACTAGCGGTTACTTTCTCCTTGGTAGCAATAAATTTGGCAGGAAAATTATTAACATCAAAAATAATATTCATTTTTTCATTATGTGTTATCAAATACGTTAGTTCCTCATTCGAGTCGAATACATAATGGTATTTCTCACCGATAAATAAGATCTTCTTGTGCTCATTGTCTATATCGTAGTACACAATCTTATCTTTGTAGTGCTTATAGTGTACAGTCTCTTTAAAAAGATTCTTTGTTAAGCACCCTGAAAAGAGTAATACTATGACTACAAGCAAAAGGGTATTAATGTAAGGTATTTTTATTGATTGCATGATGCTCACTTATTGATTTAATAGAGTTGATATTATAGTAGCTTGATATGTAACTATCAGTGAATTATATAGATTATAAAAGTAACCATTTAGGTGACAATTATGATTAATATGCAAAAAAATACTTTTCGTCTATCACGCACCAATCAATGACTCATAAGGCACATGTAATTGAGCGTGAAGATTACGAATCATTGTGATTGAAAGCTGACGTTTGTGGTTCAGAACTTCAGATACTTTAGAACGTGATCCGATAATTGAAGTTAAATCTTTTGGCTCAAGCCCCATCTGTTCCATTCTAAATTTAATTGCTTCTACTGGATCACATACTGGCATCACATAATGTTTAGCTTCGTATGCCTCGACCAATGTAACGAGGATATCTAGTTCATCCCCTTGGGGCGTTCCAAGTTGGGCATTCATTAGCTGATCAATACGTACCAATGCCGCATCATAATCATTTTCGGTTCGAATAGGAAAAATATTCATCTTTATATCTCCTCTGCGTTTATTTTGTCATATTGGGCATGCGTACCAACGAATCGAACATACACCGTACTGTAAGGATAATTTATCTTTACAATCAAACGATATTTGTTTCCACCGATATTGAACACTACACGATTATCCCATAAAAAGCTGGCGGTTTTATATTGAGATTTAATATCCTGTGGTGACTGCCAGGAAGCTTTAATTGCCTCAGCGTACCATCCTGCTAATGGATTCATTGAATCGGAATGAATATTCCAAAAATCTTGTAATGTTCGCTTACTGATGACTCTCATGAAAGTATTATAGCAGATATTTCCCATTTTGGGAAAAAGTTATCAAATTAAAAGATATTTAATTCACTAAGTGAAAAACTACTGTTTATCGTATGGTTAACTTTATCGATATAGGATATATTCTATTGAAAATTTTATGTAAAAATTAAACAGTATCCGAGAAAAGACTATCCATTGTCAGGTCTGCAAAATGGACATTTACCCCTTTGCCACGCACAGCTCCATAATTAGACATTGATTGCCCACAAGTGCTATTCAATACCTTCGATATCCACTGTCAGATGTGGCGCCATGTCAAAATGTAAAAAAATACGCTTTAGAAAACCTGAACTTTATCGACCGATTTGTCAGCTGACAGCGTATTCTTGCTGGTTTAAAGTTGTGACAGAAATTGACGGTATGCTTGCATTTAACAATATAGTACTTTGGATCAGTAACAGAGAAGATCCAAAAAAAATATTACTACAAAAGGTGTCAATAACTTTCCTATAAACTCGTCTCAGTAGGATTTTATTTCGTTTCCTGAAATGACCAGTTTGACAGATAAATTTAGCTTAACACCCTATTTTTGGATCTTGCATATAATCAAATCAGGATTGTTAACATTATCAATCAGAATCTTTTTTACCCTATCTTGCCATGCGGACTTAAATGCTTGCTTGATTTCAAAATCTGCTTTATTACTTATGATCATCTCAAGCCACACCTGCATCTTTGGATCGATGCTTACGATTTCAGGATGGTATGAGAGTGTAACACGTGCCCCATTGTCCACTCTTTCTAACGCTATTTCTCCATCAATGTCAGCTTCATAAATTAGTAAATTACGGCGATCAAATTTTCCTCTTAAGCCATGAAATCCGCTCGTATCGGTAGAACCTATGATAAGTGAAGCTACATTTGCTATTACCCCTACAACCCCTTCCCCCAGCTTTCCTTTCATATAGACTTTCACCTCTCCGCGAACTGGAGTTTTATCCTCATAAAGACATTTTAATCCTTTTTGTAACATTAGATAAGCTCCTGCTACGGTTGGACAAGAGTGTCCAGCCAGTTTTACGACATCGGAATATCCATAGATAATTATCCCATCATGCGAAGCGCCGAGTACTTCTGCAAGAGGATCATATATGATTATGGTTGATACTGATTGAAAAAATAACGGTGTTGACATTGTGAGCTCCTAGTTTAGACATTTAATAATGATATCTCATGTGATTATACTTAAGCAGATTAGCTATAGAGTATGCATAATCGAATTGGGATCGAATGATACTAAGGAATACAACCAGTCATCGGATATTTACTATTTCGCGACACCGTTTATAGAGAAATTCTTCACACAAACTCTCTACTAGCTCTCCAATGCAATTAGCATTGGAATAGCAGCAAGAAAAATCCGTAGCTTTAACATGCGCTCAGAAGTTTTTACTAGAACTTATAATCGAGCTCAACCCATACTACTGTTTTGTCATTGGTATAGTTAGTAGCTCCATTGACATCGCCACCCTTATAAAAGGCAGCTTTTAGAAGTCCGTTAAGTCCTTTTACTCCAGGAATCGCGTTTGCGTATTGAAGGTCAAGCTCGCTTCCTAGATCGTTTTTACCGCCCATCGCAACATCGGTTTCATAGGTGTGATAGGTAGCCAAGGCTTTACCTATTCCTGTAGCCCCGTAACCAAGGCTTACATACGTATCAACCAAACCGCCCGTTGGAGTTGCTAGGAACATATCCGCAGTGCCATTGAATTTATGCAGTGTTGCCAATGGTGTTTGGAATTTAGTTTTTCCATCGGTTCCCATCCCTTCGTCTGTTGTTCCGCTGAGAAGTTCTTGTCCCGCTCCTAGTGAAACGCCCATCATGTTTGCAGTTGCTTCTATATTGTAATACGAAGCATCGTTTTGACCCTTGATATTGGTGCTAGTAGTTTTAAAGGTAGAATCGGTTTGTTCAGCGTATTCACCATGATAAGAAATTTTAACTGGTCCTGCAGGAACATCACCTGTTAAAGAGAGTCCATAAGTATCCGCTGCAAAGTTCCCTGCTGCACTGAAATTTTCCAATGAGAGCATATAGTCGTAAGCCGTGATTTTTAACATATCATTGACTTTGTAGCTCCCATTTAGGATCACCGATTTACTCTCTTGCGTTGGTCTGTCAAATATTGCATCATAGCTGTAGACATAGGCACCGTAGAGGTTTAGTCCTGCAATGGATGTATTGGCTACTGACACAGCATCTAAACTTAGTGGCATTTGTCTCCAGTCAACTGAACCGATAAAGCGCTGTGCATCGAGATTGACGAGTTGGCGTCCCACTTTGGCAGTCGTTGCTCCCATTTTATACTGCAAATATCCTTGAGTGAATCGCGTTTGTTCTGGATCAGCAACTACTTGATAGCGAGCATCACCCAATCCTGTAAATGGATCATTATCGTATTTCGTTCCTCCGAGAGTTTGTACGGTTGTTCCGTCAACTTTCATCGTTAATCCATCAACGCCCAATAAAGTTGTTTCAAGACCCAACATTAGTCTAACGGTGTAAGCATTTGCATTCATTTTTCCATTGTTTTCAACATCAACGCTTTCATAACGTGCTTTTACTTCGCCATTTAACTTGGTGTTGCTAAAGAGTGCGAAATCATTCGCTGCACTTAGTGTGCTTGAAAAACTGCCAGCCATTGAGAGAACAGCTACTGCTGATAATGTGATTTTTTTCATTCTTTTCCTCATAATAAAAACAATATGGTGACTAAAATCGGTCTTTTAGATCACCGTTATAGACAATGTCATGCTTAGTTGCATTTTCATCATTGAGCCATGCAGGTATCTCTGTGCCTGCGAGCTCTAACTTATCACGCTCTTCGTTTAGTTCATCTTCACTGTATGCAAAGGACATGTCTGCCGCGATAACGTGTGCCATCTCTTGAATCTTTACAAGCTTGGTAATCTCTTCTTCAACGCCAGCACCTTCGATAGTGACTATAATACGTCCCTTTTCATCATGAAAATGGTAGTCGCAATAATCTGCATTTTTGATCGCTTCAACTACTTCATCAGTGTAATTTGGGCTTGTTTGAACTACGATGCTTGAAATATTCATAGGTTTCTCCAATAATTAGAATTGTTTTACGCCGAAATCGTAATTGCACTGCTTGGGCATACTGAAATACAATAACCGCACCCTGTACATTTGTCCGGAATGATGATCGGGCGAAACATGCCCTCAAATACAATGGCATTATCCATACAAGGCTCTTTGCACGAAAAGCAAATCGTATTGTGATGCGACATACAGCTCAACGTAGAGATACGGGCTTTTGCCCCAATAAATCGTTGCGGATCATTGAGGACATTTGGGATACACGCTTCGAGGCACTTGTGACAGTCACTACACCCGTTTGCGGAAAAATCCAAAAATGGGACACCCATAGAGTCTGTTCTAATAATCTTTTCCTCACACACATTCACACACAGTGCTGTACAGCTCTTACACTCCTCAAAAGTGGTATCTGCAACTGCATAAGGGGGACGGATAGCCGTATTCTCCTCTTTGAAAAGCTGTGAAATAGCGCCGAAAAAACCGCCACGTGACGTACTTCCCATATTAGAGTCCGTTACCCGCTTTTACACCAATCTCAAGATGATCCATAAGATACGACTTCTTTTCGTATTTTCGTCCTACAGGATCAAGACAATCTTTTTTAAACTTATTCTCAACACGTAGCTTACCTTGATGTTGCGGTGCATGACATTGTGTACAGTTAAAGCGCCCTTGCCACAGTGCTCCCTTGAGATCTGTTTTGACCACTTTGTCATTACCTACTTCCACAAAACGACCATTTGTATCTAACGCAACATTGGGTCTGAAACTTGTGAAATGGCTTTGTGGAATCGGCGTAGCCTGAACTCCTGTTGCCACATCTGGCATATGACATCCCAAACATGCATTATTATCTTTGGTAATCTCACCAAAATCACTGATATCATGGGGAATCATTGGAGGGGCATCAGGATATGCACGCTGAATTCTTTTGGACGTTCCAGCAGCATCTTTATTGTAGTTTGTCCCATCTGGCTTAGCATTGACTTCACTGTACAAATCAGACGATCTCATCCCCAATTGATTTTCATCAATCGGTTTCTTTGCTGCAGCGGCAAAAACACCGCTGATTAAAATACTTGCAGCGACTAAACTGCTGATAATTTTATTGCTTTTCATCGTTGTCCCCTTACGCTTTATAAATCTTGACCGCACACTTTTTGTGGTCAACTTGTTTTGAGATAGGGCAGGTATGATCCAAACATACTTTATTAATAAAGACTTTTTCATCAAACCATGGAACAAACACTAACCCTTTTGGAGGACGGTTACGACCGCGTGTTTCAACGTGTGCTTTTACTTTACCACGGCGAGACTCCACCCATACCATATCTCCGCGTTTAACACCCCGTTTCTCAGCATCTGCAGGATGCATATAGCACAGTGCTTCAGGAACTGCACGATAAAGCTCAGGAACACGCATCGTCATCGTTCCGCTGTGCCAGTGTTCGAGTACACGACCAGTACACAACCAAATATCATAGTTTTTATCTGGTACTTCGGTTGGCTCCATATAAGGACGGAAAAAGATCTTCGCTTTATTTTCTAAATGAACGTTTTCTTTGTTGGTGATCCCTTGAAGATTTCCTTGCGGTATATCCTTGAACGCATGGCCGTAGAAGGCAAACTCACCGTTATTCGCTTTTTTCGCATACGGGTCATATTCGGCGTTATAACGCCAAAAGGTCTCTTTACCCTCTACAACCGGCCATTTCAAGCCGCGTACTTTGTGATACGTATCAAAATCAGCATAATCATGTCCATGCCCATCTCCAAATTCACGATACTCTTCCCATAAATATTTTTGCAAGAAGAAACCGTAACCAGTAAATTTCTTACCATCACTGCCTAGAACAGTACGCTTATCACCTTCAACTTCTGAGTTTTGATACCCTTTACCCACTGCATCAGGCCATTTGTGCGCTTTTGCTTTTTGATTGGCAAATAATACGTCATACAATGTATCTGTATCTTTGTATCCCATTGCTCTTGCTGCTGGCATGATATCCGGTAATCCGCCATCAAGTCCTGGAATCGGTTGTGCTCCCCATACTTCACTAATAGTAAAGCGTTTAGCAATTTCTACAAACTGCCATAAATCGGACATCGCATCTCCGATTGGAGTGACTTGCTGACGCCAGTGCTGGGTACGTCGCTCTGCGTTTCCATAAGCGCCCCATTTCTCATACATCATGGCACTTGGCAAGATCAAATCCGATACTTTTGCAGAAATCCCAGGATACCCATCAGAACAAACGATGAAATTATCCATTTCACGTGCTGCATGAATCCAATGCTCTGCATTACCCGTATTTTGATAGGGATTATTAACGCTGATCCATGCAAATTTTACTTTTCCATCTTCGAGGTCACGGTGGATCTGCGTATAGTGAGATCCAACTTTTGGATTGATTGTTCCCTGCGGAACAGCCCAAATAGCTTCTGAGCGCTTACGGTGATCAGGATTGGTAACGACCATATCTGCAGGAAGACGGTGTGCAAATGTTCCTACTTCACGTGCCGTTCCACATGCTGATGGCTGACCAGTGAGAGAGAATGCCCCGCTACCTGGTTTCGCCTGTTTCCCGAGTAAGAAGTGGATCATGTATGCTTGTTCATTGACCCATGTTCCACGAGTATGCTGGTTGAAGCCCATTGTCCAGAAAGTAAGACATTTACGTTGTTTTTCGATGTACAAATCGGCCATTTTTTGGAGTTTCTCTTTGTAGCTTTCGATACTCTCATCAGGATCACCTTTGGATACGTGCGCTACGTAATCAAGGGTATACGGTTCAAGGCCTTTTTTGAACTCATCAAACGTAATCTGCCAATGCTTATTGGCATCACCGCTGTTTTTCATTTCGAGTGTATCGCCCTCTTTATAGCCCAAATAACCCAAGCTTACGCCCTCGTCCGCAGTGATTACTTTTGATTTTTGTTTTGCCGCAGTATCGAGTTCTTTTACCGTGTATTTAGGGTGATTGATATCCTCACGAAGTCCATATCCAATATCTACAGGACCTGTCGCGAACACGATATTTTTGTTAACGAAGTCCCAATCAATAGCTTCAGGATGATTGTAAACAATCTCACGTGCAATATAATTTTGGATTGCCAAATCGGTATTAGGCTTGAAAATAATTTCAACATCCGCCAAATCCATGGTACGGTGCTTATAGGTTGATAGAACCACGATTTGAACATTATTAGGGTCACTGAGTTTACGATCGGCAACACGGGACCAAAGGATCGGATGCATCTCCGCCATATTTGAACCAAATGCTACAATTGTATTAGCAAGCTCAATGTCCTCATAACACCCCGATGGCTCATCAGCCCCAAAGACATTCATAAATCCGGTAACCGCAGATGCCATACAAAGTCTTGCGTTAGGATCAAGATTATTCGTACGAAATCCCGCTTTCATGAGCTTGAGTGCTGCAACCCCTTCCATAACGGTTTGCTGGCCTGAACCAAACATGGCAATCCCTGTAGGGCCTTTTTCTTTGAGTGCAATTTTAATATGCTTTTCCATTTCATCAAAAGCACGTTTCCAGGTAATGGTTTGAAATTGCCCGTGTTTATCAAATTCTCCTTGTTCATTCATACGCAAAAGAGGCTGACTCAGACGGTCTGCTCCGTACATGATTTTCGCGTTAAAGTATCCCTTAATACAGTTAAGACCGCGATTGACAGGAGCCAATGGATCCCCTTTGACTGCAACAATACGATCATCCTTGGTTGCCATCATGATTCCGCAACCTGTACCGCAAAAGCGGCATGCCGCTTTATCCCAGCGCCACCCTGCCTGACCTGTAGCCGCTGCCGCTTCTACTTCAGCAGGAACTGTCATACCGATTGCTGATGCTGCCGATGCTGCCGCGGCACTTTTTAAAAATTCTCTTCTTTCCAATGACATTGAAGCTCCCTTGGTTAAATAGCTTAAGCTAATCTTATGCTATGAAATAACTCATGCACTTCAAATATTATAAAGTAAATGTAAAAAAAAGGTTTTGACTTAAGTCAAGAGAAAACAGAAAAGAAGATACATAAAGGAAAAATCCTAAAAAGGATTCTTCATTGCGTTGGTTTTTTCGAGATTGCTTTTGAGCTTTTTGAGACGAGCTGCTGTTTGATGCAGCTCTTCACCTACTTGAATAATAACATCTTCGCTTTGTTCCAGTAAGTTTTTCGCTTCAGGAGTAGCCCCATACAATCCTGAAGTTGCCACCTCGCTTTTTTCTACTGCATCCGCCGCACTTTGCAGTGCTTCTTCTACATTTTTTAAAAAATAATCGATATGAGAGCACGCAATATCCAGCTCATTATTGCTTTGAACCACCACTGCTTCCTTTCCACTGAGTGTTTTAGAACGCTCCAGAAAGGTAGAAAGATTACGCTGTATTTGCAGTGTCATACGTCCCATGTAAAGAATAATCCCAAAAGAGATCAACGCTAAAATAATCTGTATCCGATACGCTAAAAGCCGTTTTTCCATCATGTACGCTTCGTACTGTGACACCGCTTTATCCATGAGCAAAAGCGTACTGTCCCCATTGTCATAGATGGCCTTAAGATCATTGAGATTATGATCCCCCACCAGATAACGATCTATCAATCCCGCCATACGATTCCAGTTTCCATGCACCTCCATCATCGTTGTTTCGATTTTGGCGTTAGAAAACCCGCGATAATCGGAGGTGACGGCACTGAGCTTTTTGAAATTTTGGTCAAACTCTTCTCGTGCCAGCTGTAGTTTTTCGTATGCACCCTCTTCATTCACAAGAAGACGATGCAGCTCCAAAACCGTTCGTTGCGAAAGCATCCGCTGTTTTCCGGCGATGTTGATCACTTTGGCGTCGTATTTTTGATCCATGTTCAGCCATATGTCGACCATGATGATGGTGATGAGATTGATCGATAAAACAGCAACGATCCATCGTACTTTAGTGGTTATGGATTGCATCAAACTCCCTCTTTGAAATAACGTGTTAATTCATCGCGTTGTAAAACAACCGTTGTATGATCGGTTTCGGCAATCAACCCCAGTCGTGTAAACTTACTCAATACCCGAGAGAGTGTTGCAGGCTGGATATTGAGACGATAGGATATCTCTTGTTTTTTCAAACTGTTGTAAAGATCGAGATAACTGTAGAGCATTTTGGCAACTTTGGCCGTAACATCAAAAACCATCCCCATGTTAATCGTACATTCAACGAGCTGTTTTTGATCCGCGAGCAGATTTACCAAATGAATCAGTAAACCATTATCGGTTTTTACCACTTCTTTGAAGATTGCCAAATCACACGACAGCACACGACTGGGCTGTAAAAACTCAATATTACTAAAACAGCTGATGCGATCACAATCCAGCGAACCGATGTTGGTCAAAAGCGATTGACCACTTAAGGTATATAAAAATACCTCCGTATCAAATCGGTCCACTTTATAAAACTTCACTTCCCCTTCGATGAGAAAAAACACACGATTGATATCGTCCTCTTCATAGACCATCACATCACAAACTGCGTACTCTCGGACTTTAGCACTGGTAGACAGACGTGCCAGTTTTTCAGGGTCACATCCTCTAAAAAACTCTAGTTCATCGAATATAAGTGGCATAATCCCTCTTTCTTGATTTTTCTTCTGCTACTGTTTTTATAACAATATATACTGCTAGAATCATTTCATTTAAATCATATCAATTATAGCGAATTGCAAACAATAACATATTATTAATGCTAAAATATATCGTAGATATTTACTATTGTGTTGGTATTACTGTTGTTTAATTAACTTTGGAAATTTATTTTACCTTAGAGAAACATAGACCCTTCAAAAAGACACTTGCTTAGACATGTGATAGTGAGTTTAAGGATATGTTTGAGAAGCAAGCTAAAAAACATAGGTGTTGCACTTATGACTTGAATTGGTGCGTTAAGGAAATAAAAATAGTCTAACAAATCTTGACTTAGATCAAATGCACTCGTTATTAATTACACTAAAATACCTGCATGACATCTTTAAAACTAAAATTATTCCTTCATATTCATTCGAGTCATCAAAATTCATTACGTGAAATCATGCCTAGACTTCTAGCATTAGCGATTGCATTTATATTTATTGCGCTAATTCCTTCCCTATATATAACAGAGGGGTATAAGGATTATTTACCGCTACACATGATGCTCGAAACCGTCTCTATTGTTATCGCGATGCAAGTAGCTGGACTGGGGTGGAGTGCTTTTAGTTATAAAATACCTGGCAATATAGTATTTCTTGCCTCCATATTTTTTGGTGTAGCCATACTCGATTTTTCTCATCTTCTTTCTTTTAATGGTATGCCAGACTACGTGACACCAAGCGACTCGGATAAAGGAATTTATTTTTGGTTGGTTGCCCGCTTGCTTTTGGCGATTAGTCTTTTGATTTTTGCCATCTCTACATTACGTTCACTGGTTTCTAAAACTTCTCAATATCTCTTACTCGCATCCATATTAATTTTGATTGGTTTCATGCACTGGCTGATACTCTTTCATCAGGAGTTATTCCCCCCTATGTTTATAGTTGGTCAGGGATTAACTGCACTAAAAACAAATACAGAATATGTAATTATTGTACTTAATGTAATTACAGCGATTATGCTATGGCGACGCATGTATCAGCCTCAGACTTATGATACTGTGGCGATGTTTGCTGCAGTGTGCATTATGGCAATGGGCGAATTGTTCTTCACCTTTTATGCTGATGTGACTGATATTTATAATATCTCTGGTCATATTTATAAAGCAATTGCATACCTGTTTATCTATCGCGCAATTTTTGTGACCACTGTTCAAAAACCTTTTGAAGAATTAAATACAATACAAAAACAGTTATATGATAAAAACCGTCTGCTCTACAGTATCGTCAACAATATTCCCGATATGATTTTTCTCAAACATGCTTCAGATTTGCGCTTTGCTTTGTTCAATAAAGCGGGTGAAATGTTAACCGGTTTTAGTGAACAAGCTCTGTTAAATCATAGTGATTATGAATTTTATTCAAAAGATCAAGCAGATTTTTTTATCCAAAAAGATCGTGAGACGCTACGCAATGGTGTCATTGTCGATATACCTAATGAGCCGATTGATACACCTCATGGTACGCGTATCCTACATACAAAAAAGATTCCGATAAAAGACGAATACGGCCAGCCCCAATATCTTTTGGGAATTTCAGAAGACATTACAGAGTGGATAAATACACAAGATGCTCTGCGTAAAAGTGAAAAGTCCCTCAAAGAATCTCAAGAAATTGCGGCTTTAGGAAGCTACGCGCTTGATTTGCGTACTGAAATATGGACCAGTTCAGAGATAATGGATCAGATATTTGGAATAGATGCGACCTATGATCACTCTTTAGCGGGATGGAAAGCTCTCATTCATCCTGATGAGCAGATCAGAATGGATCATTACATTAGAAATGAAGTGATTGAAAACCATAAGCCCTTCGATCAAGAATATCGTATCATCCGTCAAGATGACCAATCTGTACACTGGATACACGGTCTAGGAAAACTCGAATTTGATGCCCAAGGTTTACCTGTGAAGATGGTAGGTACTATCCAGGATATCACCAGCACAAAACAACTTACAAGCTCACTGCTAAAGCTTTCATTAGCCGTTGAGCAAAGTCCAAATTCGATTGTTATTACCGATCTCGAGGGCAATATCGAATATGTCAATAACATGTTTACTACGGTAACTGGGTACAGCATGGATGAGGCGCTAGGTAAAAATCCTAGAATATTAAAATCTGATATAACTCCTCAAGCAACATACGATGATATGTGGGCTCATTTGACACGCGGTGATATATGGCATGGGGAACTTACCAATCGTCAAAAAGATCAAAGTATCTACATCGAATGGGCCACCATCTCTCCCGTAAAACAAGCCGATGGAAAAATAACCAATTTTGTGGCTATCAAAGATGACATCACCAAAAGAAAGAATACTGAAGCACATATTCAATATCTCGCCCATTTTGATCAACTTACCGGTTTAGCAAATCGCGTAATGCTCAATGATCGGGTTAAATACCTCCTGAATATGGCTCAACGCAATAATGAACCGTTAACCGTAATGTTTCTGGATCTTGATCATTTTAAAAATATTAATGATTCGTTAGGTCATAGTATTGGAGATCAGGTATTAGTAGAAGTAGCCAATAGAATCAAAATAACGGTTCGGGATGAAGATACTGTGTCACGATTGGGAGGCGATGAATTCATTATGCTTTTTCCCAATACCGACTCCAATGCGGCCATGCATATTGCAACAAAGCTAATCACAGCAATTTCAAAATCCACCATGATTGAACACAATGAACTGACCATTACTCCATCAATCGGTATTGCCCTCTACCCAAATGATGGTGAAGATTTCGAAACGCTTCTCAAAAATGCTGATACTGCTATGTACAGGGTTAAGAGTGATAGCCGAAACAGTTTCCATTTCTTTACACAAGAGATGCAGTTAAATTTAACTCGTAATTTGCAGCTGGAAAATGCTCTGCGCCATGCCCTGGAACGAAATGAGTTAGAAGTCTATTATCAGCCGCAGATTTCAATAACAGATGGCCATATAATAGGGGCAGAAGCATTATTACGATGGCA
>JAMCPS010000110.1 GCA_023379705.1 Campylobacterota bacterium | reverse complement strand
TCAGCATCCGCCTCCTCGAAGATGACATCACAAAGCTCAAAGCAATGGCGCTCAATGAGGGGATCCCTTATCAAACTTATATCACACACGTCATTCACAAAATCACCACGGGACAAGTACGGGTCTCTTAGGCCATTTTGAGCTAATTTCAGCCTCATTTGGCTATAATCGATCATTATTAAATAGCAGGAATACTCCCTTATGATCGATGTAAAACTACTCCAGAGAAATTTTGATGAAACCGCAACAGCACTTATGCGTAAAAAAGTCTCACCTGAGATGATTGCGGAACTTAAAATCGCCAATGAAAACCTCAAAACCGCCAAACTCGCCTACGAGACCCTCCAAGCCAAACAAAACGAGCTTAGTAAGCTTTTTGGTCAGTATAAAAAAGAGGGCAAAAACACCGACGAACTCAAAATCGAAGTGGATACCAACAAAGCAACTCTCAATGATCTTCTCGAAACACAACGTGCCAACGAAGAAGCATTGGATGCCATTATCATGCGTATCCCAAATCTCCCCGATGTAAACGTCCCCGATGGAGAAGATGAAAACGATAATATTGAGATCAAAAAAGTACTCACCCCTCCTGCTTTTGCCTTTATCCCCAAAGAGCACTGGGAACTTGCTGAAGCCAATGGCTGGATCGATTTTGAGCGCGGGGTCAAACTTGCCAAGAGCCGATTTTCGGTTGTTCAAGGGATGGGTGCACGATTAGAACGTGCACTTATTAATTTTATGCTCGACTTTAACCGTGAGCGCGGATTTACGGAAGTCAGTGTCCCGATGTTGGTCAATCGCCGTGCATTGGAGGGGACAGGACAACTGCCGAAATTTGAAGACGATTTGTTCAAAGTCGAAGAGGAAGAGCTCTATTTAATCCCGACGGCAGAAGTGCCGATCACCAATCTCTACCAAGACGAAATTTTGAGCGCAACAGAACTACCGATCAAAATGTGCGGTTATACCTCGTGTTTTCGTAAAGAAGCAGGTTCAGGTGGACGTGATGTGCGCGGGATGATCCGTCAGCATCAGTTTCACAAAGTTGAACTCGTAGCCATCACCCGTGCCGATCAAAGCGATGCTGTATTTGAGGATATGGTTGCGTGCGCTTCGGATTTGCTAAGCGCCCTGAAGCTTCCTCATCGTCTGGTTACCCTCTGTACCGGAGATTTGGGATTTGGCGCGGCGAAAACCGTCGATCTCGAAGTGTGGCTTCCGGGGCAAAACACCTATCGCGAAATCAGTTCAGTCTCTAATACCCGTGACTTCCAAGCACGTCGTGCCAAAATTCGCTACAAAGAAGAGGGGAAAAATCTCCTTGCCCACACCCTCAACGGTTCAAGTTTAGCCGTTGGTCGGACGATGGTAGCTATTATGGAAAATTTTCAACAAGAAGACGGATCAATTGTGATCCCTGCTGTATTGCAAAAATACTTATAAACCCTAAAGTGAACCCATGGCTGAAGAGCAAGAAGAAGAGATAATCATCATTGAAGAATCCGATGCTGCCGGCGTCGAATCTGCAAAAACATCCGATGAAGCGGTACCTTCTTCTGTTCCCTCTTCTGTTAACAAAAAGAAAATTATTCTCATTGCAAGTGCGTTAAGCGCTTTACTCCTAGGTGGAGGGATCGCCTTTGCTCTTCTTTCGCATCCGGCTGATGAAACAACAACGCATGAAGCCGATCTTCTTCCCTCTGCAAATCTTGAAGAACCCAAAATTCAACCAAGCGAACTGGAACGGATGATTGAACGGGCAAATTTTATGTATGCCAATGGAAATCAAGCCGAAGCACTCAAGCTGTATGAAAAAATAGCGCTTTATTCTGAAGCAATTTCCCAATACAATCTCGGAGTCGTACAACTAAAAGAGCAAGAATACGAAGGTGCATTAGAAAACTTTAAACGCTCTATCGCTAATAGCGAAAACCGCTGTGTCAGCGCTATCAATGCCGCTGTATGCTGCTTACATTTGAAACAAGAAGAAAACTTTAATTATTATATCGATTTAGCACATGCCTACTTAAGTGCAGAGAGTAACTCTCCTATGTATTCGTATTACTATTCTCTCATTAACTACTACAAGGGCCACTATTTAGAAGCGCTCAGTGCTCTCAATCATCCAACAACCAATGAATACCAACTCTCTCAAAACAAACTCAAAGCAAAAATAACTACCCTATATGGAGACTATACGTCTGCTATTAAAGCTCTTGAAAATCCTATACAAGAAATTGATGCATTTACACTAGGGGCACTTTATGCCAATACGGGTAACTTACAAAAAGCACGCGAACATCTTAATATCGCTATCATGCATAATAAAAAACCTCTAGAAGAAAGCCTCTCTTTGGTTTATGTTAACCTAAAGTTAGGCCTCCATGAAGAAGCCGCAGAAATATTAAATAAATTGACCAACGACTACCCTGATGATGTCTACACGCTGTATCCCATCAAAATATCACTTAAACCTGGACTGTTTCAGCCAAACACTATCCAAAGACTGTATCGCAGCACAAATGCTCAATTTAAACCTCAAACGTATCAAAAACTTTTCGCTTTTGCACCTTATAAAGTTTTCAATGCTACTCATACTCTTGGAATGATTCAAAAAGGAAATGCCAATCTCTATATCGATGACGCATCTTCAGCAAAAGAGTATCTCTCTAAAGGTGCAAATACTTCTGAAGTAGACTACGGTATTGCAATAGGAATAGATAAAGCTCTTCATTATCAGCTTAGAGATGCTAATGAACAATTTAAACGATTGCTTCAAAAAAATTCGCAACATTCAATACTCAATTACAATCTGGCACTCACTTATGCTCAATTAGGTGACTTTTCAAAAGCCTATGAGTATTTCTTACGTTCATATCATCTGGATGCCGATAATTATCTCTCCGGTATTTTTGCTATTATGACTTCTGAACTTGTCAATAAGCCCAATGCGAAACTCATTGCCGTTATTACAGAAAATCTTTCTCAAGAACCGAAAACAGAAGAATTCGATCTTTACCGTACACTAATATCTCTAAGAGAAAAAAACTATGCAGGTGCAGGGCGATGGCTTGAAAACAATTACAAAGACCGCCCACTGTATCTGGGTATGAAAGTCATCATTGCTTCAGAGTTGGGTATGGATAGTAAAGCACGTAAAGCTTCAGAAAAACTAATCACTATGAAACCAAATGATCTTTTGCCGCACTTACTTTATATTGATACCCACTTTAATGAGAATCCGCCTAAGCAGTATGCTCGATCGTGTATTAACTATCTCAAGAAGCAGAACTTCAGCTACGATGATTTTGATTTCGGTCCTCAAATCGTTCGCGACAGATATATTTTAATGGCGGCACTGACCGGTTCCTTAACTCCTTTGATCCAAAGATTAGAGCAAAAACTGCAAACGACACCTGAAAACCGTGCTAGTATAACTACCGCATTGGCACTTTCATATTTTTACAATCAAGATTTTGAGAAGTCATATACGCTGTATAACAACGCAATAGATAAATTTGCTATCAAGGATGAAAAAACATTATATATGGGAGCACTGGCCTCTATAGGAGCTGGACATTATCAAAATGCCATTTCCCTCTTTCAGCTTTCTAAAATGATTAATCCTGATTACCTGGAAAGCCGTTATGCACTTGGACTACTCTACTTACAAGTTCAAAATAATCCGGCAGCAGTAGTGCAGTTTACTAAAATGAAAAACAATGGCTTTAAATCACGTACATTCGATTTTAAAATTGACACGGATAAGTTCGTTACGGAACCTTATCAATATCCTCTTCTCTGAGAAATACATACAACTCAATAAGAGTTACGCGAATTGCCCAATAAGAGTTTCTCCAGCACGAACGTTGCTTCCTGGATGAATACTAATTACTGCATTATGCGGAAGATAAAGAATTGTTCTCCCCTTCGCTAAAAAACCATAGCGACATCCCTCTTTCATTTTTTGCTCCGATTGAGCTTCAATTTCAATTGGAAAACAACTTTGCTCACTCATATGCTCAATAAATATTTCATTGCCTGAAGCTGACCGAAATGATAAGACTGCTTTTTCGTTTAACGTCTCTGAAAGAGGGCGGGAGAGAGGAAGAGAAACCCCGTGTCTAATCTGATAGTCTTCCACAGTACCATCAAATGGAGCACGTAACATTGAAACATCCCACAATCCATTAAGAACTGTCACTTTTCTCATCATTTTTTGATCAATAAATGTTTCTTCAACACCCAATACAACCCCATCAACACTGCTGAGAATTGAATTAGCTTCATTTATAGTCGTTGTTCTCTCAGGGTTACGGTAGATAAGAAGCAGCGCAATCAGGAGAGCACCGCTTATAAATTGCAGTAAATGTAAAGTTGTCATGGTGAAAAAAATAAAAAAAACGCCTACGAGCATACTAGGGAGCCATCCACGTTTTGAGAGGATAAAGGTATCGTTTTGGATCATCATCATTGCTCCCTATTCAGCAGTTTTTTCACTCGTTTCATTTCTAGCTGTTGACTCTTTGCGAGGCTCCAGTTTTGTTTCCAAACCGTTTTCTCTCTCAAATTTCTCAATAATCTCACGAACTTGATCGCCGGTAATATTCTCATGTTCATATAAGAGCTCGACCATCTTCTCAACGGCCTCACGATACTCTTCAAGACGCTCTTTAACAGCGACATAACGCTCACTAAGAGAAACTTTTATGAAGGTATCCATATCTTCAGCCATTTTTTCGCTGTATTCTCTGGCTTGTCCCATACCACCGCCCAAGAAACTGCTGCGTTGTTTTTCAAGTACCATAAGTCCTGCTACATCGCTCATTCCGTACACTTGAACCATCGCTTTGATAATATCCGTACTGCGTTCCAAATCATTGGCAGCACCCGTACTGATTTCGCCTATAAAGACCTCTTCAGCTGCACGACCGCCCAAGAGGACATCCACTTCCGCCATAAGCTCATGACGCTGCATAAGATATTTATTTTCTTCAGGAGTATTAAGGGTATATCCAAGCGCCGCAAGTCCACGAGGGACAATAGAGACTTTGGAAACTTTTTTAGCTCCTTTGGTTGTTTCTGCAAGAAGCGCATGCCCACTTTCGTGATATGCAACAATACGCTTCTCTTTTTCATCGATACGGCGGCTCTTTTTCGATAACCCGGCAATCGCACGCTCGACGGCTTCGCGCAAATCTTCCTGGCGAACTGTTTTTTGGCTTTTTCGACCTGCTAACAAAGCTGCTTCATTAATAATATTTGCCAAATCAGCACCGGCAAGACCTGCCGTCAACCTTGCAATCTCTTCCACATCCGTATCCGGATCTCTTTTGATTGCTTTGATATGGACATTCAAAATATCGATACGCCCTTGAAAGTCAGGCTTATCCACCAATACTTGACGATCAAATCGACCTGGACGCAACAACGCAGGGTCTAGGATTTCAGGGCGATTGGTGGCGGCTAGAATAATAATCGGTATATCCGTTCCAAATCCGTCCATTTCGGCAAGAAGCTGATTGAGAGTTTGCTCACGCTCATCATTCCCTCCCATCATACCGCCTGCGGCACGACTTTTACCAATCGCATCAATTTCATCGATAAAAATAATAGAAGGAGCATCCTTTTTCGCTTGCTCAAACAAATCACGTACTCTAGCAGCACCTACCCCTACAAACATTTCAATAAAGCTCGAACCCGATACGGAGAAAAATGGAACTTCCGCTTCTCCTGCAACGGCTTTTGCAAGAAGCGTTTTACCTGTACCCGGACTTCCCACAAGCAATACGCCCTTGGGAATTTTTGCACCCAAGTCTACATAACGATCCGGAAAACGTAAAAAATCAACGATTTCCAATACTTCTTCTTTTGCCTCTTGAACGCCGGCAACATCCGCAAACTTTGTTTTCGGTTTTTCTGAATTGACCAGCTTTTTAGAACTTCCCATCCCTAAAATACCGCCACCCATGCTTTTTTGCATACGTCCTGCAAAAAACATCCATATCGCGATAATGATCAAGAAAGGAAACAACCATCCAAACATTTCCGTAAACCAGTTACTCTCACTAAAACCGGTATAATTTATCCCCTGTGCATCTAACAAAGGAATAAGGGTTTGATCAGGACCAACAATCCGAGTGGTATAAGCAACTTTACCCGCAGCATCGCTACCAATAGCACGAATATACGATTGACCGATGGATACTTTTTCAACTTGCTTGTTATTAATAAGCCCTTTTAGCTCAGCATAACTTACTTCCTGTGTTCGCGTAACGGTTTGCCCATTTATTTTTCCTGCAAGAGCACTTTCATCGCCGATAAATGCTTTAAAAAGCATGATAACCACAACCGAAAAGATTGCAAAAGTGATCAGGGGATTTTTATTAAAAAAATTGTCGTTTTTTTCCGGTGGGGTGTTTGATTCTGGACTAGCCATTGATGATTTCCTTCTTGCTTAATACTAATGTAACCCATTCATTTTCAACAATACGTTCTTCTAACATACAGCTTTTATAGGCACGTAACACTTTATCTTCATATTTATCCATAATACCTGACAATATTAATATGCCATTCTCACGTAAGCGTTCTTTGAGATCAGCGGCTATAAAAACGAGTACATCTGCAACGATATTCGCCACAATGACATCATAAGTTTCACTGGTCTCTTGCACGGGGCCTTCCCACAATCGACGGAACGAAACATTGTTTATATTAGCATTCAATGCTGAATTCTCAACAGATACAGGATCTGTATCACAAGCATCAACAATCGTCCCTTTCTTGATGGCGGCCATAGCTAAAATTCCGCTTCCGCATCCGACGTCCAAAACCACATTGCCTTCATGTACATAAGAAGCAATGGCGCGCAAACAAGATGCCGTAGTAGGGTGATGTCCCGTTCCAAAGGCAAGAGCCGGGTCAAGCGCAATATTGAGCATTCCTGCTTTTGGAGCTTCCCACGTTGGATGAATGTAAAAGGGAGATATTTCGATCGGGGTGATTGCGCTTTGATATTGTGCAATCCAATCTTTGTTTTTTTCTTTTGTTAACGTAAGTTCTAGATCAATCACTTCACCCGTTGCCCTTTGAAGGGCTTCGCTAAACTGTTCAATACCCCAGCTTATCGTTTCTAAATCTTCTTCACTGCGAATAACAAATCCATCTTCAATCTCTTCAAAACCGACAGGGATAACATCTATTAAAAAGTCACTAAATAATTCTAAATGCGATGATGGCTTTACCACCAGCATATAATAGTAGTCTTGCATTAACCCTCGGTGCCAAGGACTGCTGCAAGTTTTTCTTTGAGAACTTGAGGAGTAAACGGTTTTACGATATAATTATTTACTCCCGCTTTTAGCGCAGTAATAACTTCTGTTTTTCCACCCTCAGTTGTAACCATAATAATTGGAAGATCTGTAAAACGTGCATCAGCACGAACTTTTTTAACCAGTTCCAGTCCATTCATCTCCGGCATGTTCCAATCCGTTATGAGCATTCCCATATCCGCATTTTCATTCAAAACATTCCATCCTTGAACGCCGTCTTCTCCTTCTAAAACATCTTCATATCCAAGACGTGAAAGAGTATTTTTAATAATACGGCGCATTGTCGAACTATCATCTACAACCAGTAATTTCAAGGTAAGTCCTTTACAATTCAAATAATTCTTTAGAATAACTATCCAATGATAGCCAAACCAACTTTGTGTGAAGTTTAAAAAAAGCGTTTTAGATCAATTGTTCCCTCATAAAACGCTTTTCCGATAATAACACCTGCTACTTCACCTGTTGCAAGTAAAGACTCTATGTCTTTATCATCTTTTACTCCACCGCTGGCTATTGTCGGAATGGAGCATGCTCGTGCCATTTCAAGAGTAAAATCGACATTTACCCCAGAAAGTGTACCATCGCGTCCAACATCGGTACAAATAATCGCTTCAACACCTGCATCTGCAAATAGCCGTGCCAAATCGGTCGCTCTCATCGAACTGACTTCGCCCCACCCCTCAACCGCAACGTAACCATCGATCGCATCAATACCGACAACAATGGGGTATTTTGCCGCCATTGCTTTGACAAATTCAGGGTCACGCAAAGCAATCGATCCTAAAATAAGCCGATCAATCCCAAGGTCAAGATAGCGCTTAATCGTCGCTTCATCGCGAATTCCGCCACCAAGCTGAAGCTTCACCTTGCAGTTTTCACGAATACTGCGAATTTGATCCAAATTTTTTGGTTCCCCTGCAAATGCTCCATTAAGATCTACTAAATGAACCCATGTAGCACCCATCTCTTCAAATGTTTTTACCAGTTCCCATGGTGTATCTGAATATATTTTTGCACTTTCCATCAACCCTTTGGTGAGACGGACAGCTTTGCCATCTTTTAGATCGATTGCGGGAAAAATAGTCATCGTTTGTATCCTTTACAGCGTAATAAAATTTTTAAGTAATCGAAGTCCGTTTTCGTGACTTTTTTCAGGATGAGGCTGTATCCCCATAACATTATCCCTTGCTACTGCACTTGTAAACTCGTACCCATAAACCGTTTCACCAATGCTATGTTCTTTTTGTTCACATAAAGCATGATAAGAGTGGACAAAATAGAGATAATGCCCTTCATTCAATCCTTCAAAAAGAGGATGACCATGCGTTTGCATCCGATTCCATCCCATGTGCGGTACCTTCAACGGAGTATGAAAACGGCTTGAGTCAAAAGCAACGACGCGTCCGGGGATCAAACCCAATCCTGCCGTAATTCCGAACTCTTCGCTTGAATCAAATAATAGTTGCATACCCAAACAAATTCCTAGAACGTATTTTCCGCTTTGTGCGTATTGCCGTACCGCTTCATCCATCCCATTGGTTTTTAAGTGTTCCATCGCATCCCCATAGGCGCCGACACCAGGAAGAATAATGCGATCGTATTGAGCTAGCTTTTCAGGATTGGACTCAATTACTACTTGTTCACCCAAGACATTAAACGCATTGCGCACACTCGCTAAATTCCCCATATTATAATCAACAATAGCGATCAATGGCGTTCTCCCGAATTTGTAAAACGGATGTATACTGCAAGCCCAATCAACAGCATCGCCACCCCTCCTATAATATAAATAGCATTGACTAACATTGCAGGTTCGGTCATTGCAAATTTAAAGACCAACATCAATGCTTCAATAGATAGGGCAATAATAATAGAGCCTAAAAAACGGACCATGGTTTTATGAATACTTGAAGCATGATCATTTTTAAGCCTACCAAGAACTTCTTCCTCAAAAAGAGTTTTCACCAAATCAAAGATAGCCAAAGAGAGGGTGAGCAAAATCGTTGATTCAAAAATATCTTTAATCTCTATACTATCAGCATGACCAACTCCGTAAGACAAAAATCCTTCAATTCCCTTAACAAAAAGGAGCAATGAGACAAAAGAAAGAACAAGCGTAAATCCTGCATATCCCAATCTAAAAAAGCGCCCTGCCGCTGATTCAAGCGCCATAGGATGAGCAATTTTTAGTACTTCATTCAATGGCATATCAATACAAGCCACATAAATAATTTCGCCATGCTCGTCAAAAATAGGTTGAGAAGCGGTTACCGTCAAATCATCGTTAAGTAACGAAGGATAAGGATCGGTAATGGTACACCTATGCTCATGCATCGCACGATAATAGTAAGCACGCGTAGAGCGGCTTTTGCCATTATCTTCTTCTTTTTTCTTGCCATCTTTAAGATACGTAGCTCCTACCTGATTCCCCTTGGCATCAAGTAGATACATCGCGTCAATGCCCTCTAAATCGCCTCTGATTTTAAGCATACGCGCCATAATCGACTCAACAGAAACTGACGGAAGATGGTTAGGAAGATTTTTATGAAAGAGATAGCAAAAATAAGCCCTTGCCTTTGGGCGAATTTCAGAATATTGCTGTATTTCTTGAATGACCATCGCTTTCAACCTTGCTCATATATCTAAATTAAAAAATTGTAGCTTGTTTGCGCTATAGTTACGCTTATGAATAGATCCGTTACCCGTATCGCTATTGTTCGACTTAGTGCGCTTGGTGACATTGTCAATACCGCAGTAGTCTTGCAAATTATTCACAACCATTATCCAGATGCCCTCATCGATTGGTTTGTCGAAGAGGCCTTTGCCCCTATTTTAAGCGGGCATCCGCTACTCAATGAAGTCATCCCCATCCCTCTCAAAAGAATCAAAAAGCAGAAGAATTTATCACTGCTGCGTACTACCATTCGCTCATTACGCTCACGTAAACCCTATGACCATATTATTGATGCACAAGGGCTTTTAAAATCAGCCCTTGTAGCCGCATTTTTACGCGGACCCATACATGGTTTTGATCGTCACAGTGCCAGAGAGGGGATTGCTTCTTGGTTTTATACCACAACTTCTGCCATTGCCTACGATACAAATATCATCAAACGAAACGTCATGGTGATCACACAAGCGCTCAATATTCCCTATTCAGATGCGCTGATAGAACAAAAGCTTCCTGTGTTTGCATACACTCCGGCCACTGAGAATAAACAAAAAATCGCGCTTGTCATCGGTGCTTCATGGCCCAGCAAATGTTATCCAAAAGAACATTTTGCCATCCTGTGTGGTTTGCTTCCCTATCCTTGCCATCTTGTTTGGGGAAGTCAGTCCGAATATCAAGATGCCCTATGGATAGCTCAACACTGCTCTAACGCCATCATCACAGACAAAATGTCCCTTCCACAACTCGTTAATTTTATCGCTCACTGCAATCTTACTATAGGTAATGACACGGGACCTACGCATATGGCATGGGCAATGAACCGCCCTTCCATAACCCTATTTGGTCCAACCAATGAACGGATGATCTATCCCACTGCTGTAAATATTGGAATCAAGTCCCCTTCCGATGTCGATATTTATCACATCAATCGCAATGATTTTTCAATAAAACAAATAGAACCTCGACACATTGCCGACAAAGCGATTGAACTTTTATGATAGGTTTTTACTTTTTTTTACTTTTTGATTGGCTGGTCATGAAAATACCACGCACAATACGTAAAAAGCTTTTTTTTGCCCTCGCCTCTCTCGCGCATAAATTGGCTGGAAAACGCAACCGTATCATCCAAGCAAACCTCAATTTTGCCTTTGGTGATGCGCTGAATTTGAATGAAAAAAAAGAGATTGAGAGCTATTGCTACCAAAACTTAGCCCTGAATTTACTGCAAGTAATGGAAAACAAACGAAATACTACAGAAGATTTGGCGAAACAGGTGACGTTTGAAAACAGAGAGATGGTCGATCTGTATCTAAGCCAAAATCGTCCGCTAATTTTTATCTCTGCCCATCATGGAAATTGGGAAATCGGTGCCGCTTCACTGGCTGCCTTAATCACTCCCATCACTTCAATCTACAAAGGGCTGGATAATGACGCCTTTAATCCCTATTTATTGGAAGCCAGAAGTCGTCATCGCCTTAACCTCATCGAAAAAAATGGAGCGATCAAGCATCTTGCCCGTGCGTTGAAAAACAATCAATGCGTATCGCTTTTGATCGATCAATCCAGCAATGCAAAGTCGGGCATTAAAGTGAATTTTTTTAATCATCCCACCTACCATACCTCTGCGGCAGCACAGCTCTCCCGAAAATACAATGCGCCTATTATAGGTTTGTACATTTATACCGAGGATGAAGAGAACTACGTGATCCGATTTGTTGAGCCCATTGAAGTTGAGGGAGACGATGAACAATCCATTCTCAACGCAACCCAACGCCAAGTGGATGATCTAGAAAAAGTTATTCGTGCGCACCCAAAATTTTGGTTTTGGTGCCACAAACGGTGGAAAAGCGAATTTAACGAAATTTATACCGGATAAGCTGATTTTAGAGCATCATACAATTGTGTCGGCGTCATATCAGGATTCTGATCCCATGCACGCTTCATAACCACATTGTCCTCTTCCCCATTCCAGACTTTGATGTAACTGCCTTCTTTGTAGCCGTGATCTTGACGGAACTGATTAAGGATATTTTTGCCGACATACAGACGGTATAGCTGTGTTGCGTTTAACGCTCCCAAGTGTGCCAGTTCGAAAAATTCTTCGATCAATGCTCCGATCATTTCAGGAGAGACAGGAATTAGAGAGAGTCGCATCACATTTTCTATGCGAAACATCAAAAGCTCATCATTACCAAAATTCAAATCTGTATCATTATTGATTTTTTGATACTCAGGAGTTTGCGCGATTCTTTCAACCAGTTGGGCAATAGTTTCCGATCCTGTTTTGTGCGCAAATTCCAATACCAGACTCATCACAAAGTGCCACACATCAACGATTTCGATTTGCAGATTTGCATAATCCGTCTCTTGAGCAATGCTTTTCCAATGCTTCCATCCGAAGGAGTCGATCATTTCGGCAGATTCCATCGTAATACAACGGCGCCAATTGATCTTTTTACCGTTCTTCGTTATTCCGTTTTCCCACCCTTTTCCATTGGTAGCATCATTGAGCTGCTGCTGAAGTTCAAACATACAAAGTAATTTATTCATAAATATCCTTTTATCATTGATAGAAAACACCAAAGGAATACATCCCTTTGGCTACGCTTGCCGCTATGGCACTAAAGCTTGCCCTGCCGGGCAGATTTTTCATTAAAGAAATTATAGGTAAAATTCCCTATGCAAAAAATTATCTGCCAAAAATGTATCTATTATTTTGTTACATGGGAAGCCAATCAGCCCCACGGATGCAAAGCATATGGATTTAAAAGCAGATATATCCCATCACAAGTTGTCCTAAGCTCCAGCGGAAAACCATGCACCTTTTTTGAACCTAAAACTCCCGTTTCCAAATAAGTTTTTTTCCGAATCCCAACGTATTATCGGTCATTTTGATGATATCAAGCTCTAATTTCCACAGCGTCGGGTTCATAGCTCGCGCATACGGAAATCTTTTTAGATAAAGGTTTTTTTGGCGTTCATCTTCAACAGCGTGTATTTCTCCCACAAACTGTATCCCCTGTATTTTTCCGACTACTTTTGTCTCGTGCGCTATGGTACCCGCCACGCGTATATTTAGTTTACTATTTTGAATATGCACGGTTTGCTCATCCGATGCAATGATAAAAACAACTGCATCTGCATCAAAGGCATAAAATGCCGAGCAGCACCACAAAGACTCCCCGAAAGTAGCCAAAGAGAGGAGGTGATGTTTGGAAATAAATTTTTCTATCTTCTCATCCATAGCCATTTCTTTCCAGCGCATGTGACAACTGCTCCAGTGCCTTGCGTAAAACGTCATTCGCTACGGCAAAATTCAGACGCATGTGCCCCGATCCCTCTTTTCCAAAACTAAGCCCCGCACTTAACCCAAGACCTGCCTCTTTGACAAAAAATTCGCGCAGTTCTCTATCTCCCATTTTCAATGCGCGGCAATCCAGCCATGCGAGATACGTTCCCTGCGGTTTATAAAAGCCGATCAGGGGATGCAAACGGCACCATTTTTCAATCATCTCGCGATTTGCGCTCAAATGACGTAATAAACCCGCATGCCATACATCCCCATGCGTATAAGCCGCCTCAAAAGCGACATGCGACAATACGGCACCATCTCCATAATGAACTTTATGCTGTTCTTTGCGGTAACGTTCACGTAATTGCGACGATGCGATAACCACCGTAGAGATCGAAAATCCGGCCATATTAAACGTTTTACCGGGACCTAGCAATGTCACCGTACTTTCACTTATCCCCTGCGATATCGAAGCCAATGGAACGTGGGTATTTTCAGGAAAAATAATGTCGCAGTGAACCTCATCACTGATGATAACAATCCCGTTTTGAACGCACAGTTCTCCAAGGGCGATCAGCTCATCGCGTGCCCAAACACGTCCTACAGGATTATGGGGAGAACACAACAATAAAAGTTTTGTTTTCGAGGTGATTTTTGATTTAAGATCCTCCACATCAAACCGATAGTTGCCGCTATCCTCTTGAATCAGAGGATTAAGCACCAGTTTCCGATTATTTTTTCGAACCATGTCATAAAATGGGGGATAAACGGGACTTTGGACAATCACCTCATCCCCCTCATCACTAAACGCACGGATGGCACACCCGATCGATGCCACCACAGAGGGGGAATAGCTCAACCACTCACGCTCCATCCTCCATCTATGATGACGATTAACCCAATCGCACTGCGCCCCATAAGCACTCTCAGCCATAATTTCATACCCGATGATCGGATGTTCCACGCGTTGACGTACCGCATCCAAAATACATGCAGGAGTTGCAATGTCCATATCCGCAACCCACATCGGCAGAACCTCTTGAGTCCCAAAAAGTTTCTGTTTAAGGGTATGCTTTTCAGCATTGCTGTGCGAGCGATCGATAAAATCAAATTCACCCATCAATCAACCACATAGCGAAACCCGGCATGTTGTATGAAATGGCGTCTAAACGCATAGCGTGATGCCCTCACTATCTCATTTCCCGTAGAGATCCAAGATCCCCCTTTGAGTATATTATGTTTGGTATCAAACGTCGGCGTTGAAAAATCATCGTACAGCGGATGCGGTGCGAATCCTTCAAAGCCATCCATAGGAGAACTCGTCCATTGCCAAACATTGCCAATGGCATCGTACACCTTACCATGGAAAAAAGTATCCACGGGAACAGAGGAAGCAAAATGGGCAAGATTGAGATTTGCTGCAGTATCATCAAAAATGTCACTCACGATACCGCATTCATCAAGAAGTACACTGTATTGTGCTTCTGTTGGAAGATGATAATTTATCCCATCTTGCGCACTTTTCCATCGACAAAAAGCCTGCGCTTCTAGAACATTGACCTCTACGGGCCAATCGTAAGGCATTGCTATTTCCTGCGTCAAAGAACGATAGGCGAAACTTCCATCTTCTTTAGGTACCCAAAACGGCGGGCACACAGCATTGCGAATGGATAAGTATTTTAATCCCTCATCATCCCACCAACGCTCTATTTTATATCCATTTGCATTGACAAAATCCAAATATTCCCCGTTGCTTACCAAATAAAGCGACGCTTCAAAATCATCTACTTCATACGTAGCAGTTCCGTATTCGTTATCCCATCCATACAGCCCATGATCTTGGGTCCCTTTACCCAAAGTAACCGTTTTACCCTTAATTGACACCATCGAATTTTCAAGCCCCTCACCCTTTAATGGGCACAGTGGAAAATTATCATGATTTTGAATCAATTTAAGAGGCATCTGACGGTGCAGAACGCTTGACGTTTCAATATGAATCCGTTCATGCTCAATCCCCATCAATATTGCCCAAAAAGGATCTGTTTGCGTAATGGGAAGAGTAAGCGGCAATTGCATTATAAGCTCCTCCACACAAGAGCGAACCGCCTTACGGTATTCTCGTACTGTATCTACCCCAAACCCCTCAAAGCGCTCATTCATATTATCCCAAGTCATTTCATCAACACCCACCGCGAAAAGGGCCTCAAAGCGAGGATTTATTCCTTCGTTTAATGCTCCCGACAAAACAAGCTTATTTATATAAAAAACAGCCGTATGGCCAAAATAAAAAATCATCGGATGACGTGTCGGCTCAGGCTGCTCATAAAAAACGTCATCGGACCTGAAAAGCTCAAACAACGATTCAAAAAGATCAAAGCTTTGGTGAAAATAACGATGTATTTCGCTACGCTTATTTTCTACACTTAACCCTTCTAATTGGATGGATTGCATCTGTCTCATATTCACTTAAAAATTCCTCACAACCATATTTTGAAGACAATTGTATCCAACTACCCTTACTCAAGATTAAGAAAATTTTACTGCGTTATTACAAAAATGTGATTATAATGACGATCATACCGTTCGACATTCACTCAAAAAGGTAACTATATGTTTCAGCAATCCCTCAACAAAATGAGCATAAAACAAAGAATGAACTATCTGGTCGGCGCAGCAACGATATCTGTCGTCGGTGCTTCAATCTTTGTATTTTTTGCAATGAACAGCCTGCAAAATCAATACGATGAACTGCAAAGCAAGACGATTACAGGTGCTATCACGGCACAAGACATAGAGAAAGAACTCAATTATGTAAGCCGTACAAGCCGTGACATAATGCTTGGTGGGGATTACACCAAAAACATAGACAAACTCAATAAACATTCTGAAATCATTGTAGCTGACTTCGCAATCCTTGAAAAGACCGTATTGCATGATAATGAAAAAGAGATGGTCAAGAATGCAAAAGAAAGCACTGAACTCTTTTTAAATAACACCCTGAAAATGATGAAAGCTTTGGACCCTGCAACGATTTCAGCCAACACATCATCAATTTATGCCGCTTATAAATTTCAGATGACACCGTATGCCGATGCTTCACGCGATAGTTTTGAAAAAGTCCTCAATGACAAAAGAGAAGATCTTGCAGCAGCTTCCAAAAAGATGCACGCTGAAATTGCATTTTACATGTATTTTGTTTTAATAACGGGGGTACTGGTTGCGATAATTATCTTCGTATTCGCCAGCATGGTTCGACGTTCAATCACCGTAGCTTTGGATCAGTTCACCCAACTCATTACTCGTGTTGCTCAAGGAAATTTCAATGAAAAATCCGGTGACTGTAAAGCAAACAGTTGTTCAGAAACTGAGCTTGGGATCATGGGCATTGCATTAAATCAACTCATTTCGCAAATTCAAAACTTCATTCATCAAATCAATACTTCCATTTCAGGTGCCACAAAAGGGGATTTTTCACATCTTTTGTCTAGCGATGGAATGCACGGTGAATTTATCGATGCAATCGAAAACGTTGATAAAAGTATCCATATTATGCAAGAGCAAGAGCTTAAAAAACGTCGTGACATGCTCAATTCTGAACTGAGCCAACTGAGCGTAAAAGTCACAGAGAGCCTTAGCGTTATTCAAGACAACCTACACAGTAATATTCAAGATCTAAAAGAAGTAACAAGCGCTACAACCAATGCCGCAAACCTTGCTAATGATAGCCGTGATACCATTTCTATTATTATCGATGAGCTCAATATGCTTAACGAAAAAGTCAGCAATAACAACGATGCAATCGGTCACATCACTTCCCGAACAAAAGAGATTAACTCAGTTATTCAACTCATCACGGATATAGCTGATCAGACCAACCTTCTCGCACTCAATGCCGCGATTGAAGCCGCACGTGCTGGTGAACATGGCCGTGGATTCGCGGTTGTTGCCGATGAAGTGCGTAAACTTGCCGAGCGCACCCATAAGGCTACAGGAGAAATTTCTGTATCCATTAACTCTTTACAACAAGATATGAGCGAGATACAATCAAGCGCTGAAGAGATGAACGAAGTTGTTGAACGCTCCAGCTCCAGTATCATAAACTTCGAAAGTACTTTGATAAGCCTTAATGAAAGTTCCTCCCAAATTGTCGGTTCCTCACATCGTATGGAGAACAGTACCTTCATTATTTTGGCAAAAATCGATCATATTCTTTATAAAGCGCGTGCTTACAATAGTATTATGCAATGTGCAAAAAACCTCGATCCTATTGATTCTCATCAATGTCGTATGGGACAGTGGTATGATAATGAAGGTAAGGAGCGTTTTGGACGAACCAACAGCTATAGTCTCATGAGAGATCCGCATGTGCTTGTTCACCAAAAGGCTAACAAAAATCTGACATACATTCAAGAGGGGCAGGATCGTATGCT
>JAMCPS010000109.1 GCA_023379705.1 Campylobacterota bacterium | reverse complement strand
TATCAATAGTAAAAAATCGATTACTGTTCGATGGTTCATCGCTTATATTGGATTGCTTATCATCAGCGGTATTATTGATCGAAATATCGAGAGTTTAGGTATCTATGTTCCAATCGTATCTCATGAGCTAAGTGTCGTATTTTTTACTATTAATATTATCTTGATATCCAGCAGCATATTTGGATTGTTTTATTATTTTGTTTACAGTCACCAGGAGATGCAGAAAAAACTTCGTATTCTTGCAAATACAGATCCTCTAACAGGATTACCAAATCGCCGTGCATTTTTTACCAATGCGGAAATAGAATTTAAACGTGCCAAGCGGTATGATCGCCCATTTGGTGTGATGATGATTGATATTGATTATTTTAAAAACATAAATGATACTCATGGTCATAGTGTAGGTGATGAAGTTTTACAGATATTTTCCAAACTCTTGATGAAATACAGTCGTAAAGTTGATTTATTGGGGCGTTATGGAGGGGAAGAGTTTATTGTATTATTACCAGAAACCTCACTCAATGATGTTCGTATACGTGCTCAGCGAATGATTAAAAAGACGAATGCATTGGTGATCCATACCCCGAAAACAAATTTTTCTTTTTCGATTAGTGTAGGAATCACTCAACAGCAATATAACGATGACACGTTATTCTCAATTTTAAAGCGTGCTGATAATGCGTTGTACAGGGCAAAAGAATTAGGACGTAATCAAGTACAAGAGGAATAGTTGAATCTATTTACGGTTCCAATAGGTAGCTAATAATGCACCGGAGATATTATGCCAGATGCTGAATACAGCTCCTGGAAGTGCGCTGAGAGGCGAAAAATATTTTAATGCTAATGCTACGGCTAATCCTGAGTTTTGCATCCCCACTTCGATAGCAACTGTTCGACATATTTTTGGTTCATAGCCTACGAGTGCAGTGATACTGTATGCGCTGATGATGCCGATCGAATTGTGAAATATGACCGCACCGATGATAAGCAATCCCACTTCATGCATATTGGCATGGTTAAGGGCAACAACGATAGCAATAATCGTGAGAATAAATAACATTGACAGAGTTGCTAAGTAAGATTCATTTTTTATGATCATAGCACCGAAATATCTGTTGAGCATTACCCCAAAAAATACTGGAAAAAGAACGATCTTCAATATGCTGACCAGTATATCTAAAACAGGTACATCAAGGCTCTGTCCGACATATGCATAGGTAAGCAAAGGGGTGGCCAATACGCTTAACAATGTTGATACAGTCGTCATAGTAATAGAGAGTGCCACATCGCCGTCTGCCAGATAGGTAATGACATTTGAAGCGGTACCTCCGGAAACTGATCCGACAAGAATCATACCGATGGTAAGTTCATCGGACAGACCCAATAGCTTTGAGATCATCAGGGCACACAGTGGCATAATTGAAAATTGTAAAAACAACCCTATAGAGATAATTTTAGGCCTTTTCAGAACACGTAAAAAATCGCTGCTTGAGAGTGTCATCCCCATAAAGAGCATGATGGCCATCAGTAAGTAGGTAATGACATACGATAGTGACATAAACAGCTGGGGATAAAAGTAGGCCATTGCAGAAAATACAATAGCCCAAAGAGGGAAAAGAGTGTTGAATCGGTTAAGCATTAAGCTAACATTTAACCTCTCGCAGTAACTTCGAGCAAGTGATAACCAAACTGTGTTTTAATCGGCCCGTATAAAACACCTACGTCGCCGTTGAATACTGCTTGATCAAACTCAGGAACCATTTGGCCGGGACTGAACTTACCTAGATCTCCGCCTTTACGTCCTGAGGGACATTTTGAGTGCTCAGAAGCAGTGCTTTCGAATGAATCGCCATTCTCGATTTGTCCTTTTAGTGTGTTACACTCTGCTTCGGTAGCTACTAATATATGTCGTGCAGTTGCCCATGCCATAATGATCCTTTGTAATTTTGATGAAATTTTACTCTATTTTTACTTCGCTGTACAACACTCAGAAACAAAAGCGAAGAAAGAACTGTCTACTGATCGAGTATATCTTCGGTTTCGACTCGGATGTAGGAACTCTTTCGGGTTTCGTCAAGGATCTGATGCAATCGGATTAGAACAGCTTTCGGAGATTTTGAGGTATCGAAAGTATCCAGTGCAATACAGCTGGTTTGGTTGTTAAAATGCTGGTCAAGATTGTATAAAATATTTTCTGATGCTTTGTAGGCATTTTCCTGTGATGTGAATGCAAAAATAATAAAATAATGGTTGTCGTCAAGCGGCATGATTTGGTCGGTGATTCTGATATAGGCGGACAGCTCAATGACGTTCAAGGGCTTTTCATGATACAGCAACGCAAACGTCGCATCAACATTAAACCGGTCAAATGTATAGTACGTTTTTTTTACGAGCACATTGACCCGGTTCAAAATATCAACACTCATGAAGTTCCAATTTGTGATTTGCTGTAGTATAACATATAACACATCTGGGAGATATAAGTTTTTTAGAAGCTGTTAAAAGTGGAAGAAGATGCTTTAGAGTAGATCAGCACCTTTTTGGGTTAAGATCAAGGTTACACCGTCTGGTTGTATTTCAAATACCCCTTCATTGGCCATTTCATCCATCGCCCGTGTAAAGAATTTGTCTTGTTTGGAATCCAATTTTTTCAAAATAGCTTTAATCACATCTGCCTTGGTCATCACATGACCTTGGACTGCATTGCTGGATTTAAACCAATTGATAAACATGGCTTTTATCTCATTGACTTGGAGGGTCTCTATGTTCTCTTTTTTCGGCGGTGCCTTGCGTGCAAAGTTTTGCGGAGGATTCGCATAATTTTTTTTCGGTGCTGTTTTTCTGTCAGTGTGTGAAGGTTTGATGATAATTCCTTGAATAGTGTGTAATCCGTTCGTAACTGCTCAACGGAACGCTCATGCGCTTTATCCATCGTAAAAAGATCAAATGCCCCTTTATCAGCGCATCCGCTTAAGCTTAAAAGTGCAATAAGTCAAAGCA
>JAMCPS010000108.1 GCA_023379705.1 Campylobacterota bacterium | reverse complement strand
TGCTCAGGTGGCTATAGAGAGGGGGAAACGCCCGGTCCCATTCCGAACCCGGAAGCTAAGACCCTCTTCGCTCATAATACTGCATCTTTCAGGTGTGGAAACGTAGGTCGCCGCCTGGCCTCAGATTTTACTCTTCTTACAATCTCCCTTTTTTACAAAATCCACATTCTACACTACCAAATATAATTTATTTTAATCGTTTATTACCTTCCTTTTTATCTTCGCTCTTTTTTTTATCACATTAATATCACTTAGTTTGTTACAATTTGATACATCTATTGAAATATACTGTTGTATAAATAATAGACATTTTCCTTGATGCTATCATGAAATATTCCTATATAATGGTAGTTAATAGAAATATATGACGATAAAAATATTTTTTTCTTATAGTTAAAGCGTCGTATTACAGATGTGATAGTTACTATAAGAAAATGCTATTAAATAAACCAGTAATTTTAAGTTTCGATTAATTTTAACGCCCCTATAATGACAATGTTAACGAATGGTTTACTATTCGAACTAATTATTATTCAGGAGAATTAATGAAACGTACTATCAAATTAGCAGTTGCAGCAGCAGTTGCACTTACTTCTACAGCAGCATTCGCTACAAACGGTGACCATCTTATCGGTCTAGGTGCAAAAGCACGCGGTATGGGGGGCATTGGCATCGGTATGAGTCATGGCGCTGAATCTGCATTGGCTAACCCTGCGATGATTACTTCTGTCAAAGGAACAGAGATTTCTTTCGGCGGTACGGTTTTCATGCCAAAAGCAAAAAACAGTATGGGTGTTGAAGCTTCAAGTGATGCTGACCTTTCTGTCATCCCTGAAGTGGCTATCGCTCAGAAAGCTTCTGATAATTTTTACTGGGGTGTAGGAATGTTTGGTACTGCAGGAATGGGTACAGATTATCGCGGTAAAGGAATGAATTTCAATATGGTAACCAACTTGCAATTGATGCAATTTGCTGTGCCATTAGCATACAAAACAGACGGTTTGACTGTTGCAGTAGCACCAATTTTGCAGTATGGCTCTTTGGATATTGATTATTCTGGTCGACTTGACACGAGTATCCCGTTTGGTTTTGGTATGGCTCCAGGACCAACAAGAGATGTTGCTGGTGGTGCAGGTGTTGCTCAAGATTTTGGTGCAGGCTATACGCTAGGTTTGGGCTATGAGGCCGGCGGACTGACTCTTGGTGCGGTATATAAATCGGCGATCAACATGACTTATAAGGGTCAATTGTCGGGTGCTACTCAGCCTTTTGTTGATGCAGGTGCATTTGCATCTCCAATGGCAAACAATCTTGAACAGCCAGCTGAAATGGGCGTAGGGGCATCTTATGCGGTAGACGGTCATACATTTGCGGTTGATTACAAGCGGATTAAATGGGGAAGTGCCAAAGGCTACAAAGATTTCGGATGGGAAGATCAAAACGTCTATATCCTCGGTTATCAATACGGGCAAGACAATTGGGCATTACGTGCAGGTTACAACTACGCTAAAAATCCGATCAAAGAACAAAATGGGATGACCGCTGCAGGGGCTGCATTAAACATGTTTAACCTTCTCGGATTCCCGGCAACAGTGGAGCAGCATTACACATTGGGTGGTTCTTATGCATTTACTAAAATGACATCGCTTGATTTGGCTTATATGTACGCGCCTGAAGTGAGCGATACTTATGGAATGGGTGCATTTGCAGGATTTGGTCCAATGAATCCTACATCTATCACTACAAAACACAGTCAATCTTCAGCATCAGCTCAAGTTAACTTTAAATTCTAATTCTTTTAGAGCGAGACGTTTTTCGTCTCCTCTAATCCTCTTTAAATCTTATTTCTGCTAATCTTCCACACTTATTGTCACTATTGACATCCATTGGAAGGAAACACCTCATGAAATCAAATATTAAACTCATTACAGCGCTTGCTGTAGTATCAACCTCGTTGTACGCGACCAATGGAGATCATCTCATCGGTATTGGTGCAAAATCGCTGGGTATGGCGGGTACGGGTATCGCTATCAGTCATGGCGCGGAATCGGCACTTTCCAATCCGGCGCTTATTACCGCAGTTAAGGGTAATGAGATCTCTTTTGGTGGAACGATGTTTATGCCGGATGTTCAAACAAATACAGGAAGTGGATTTGAGCAAAGCGATGCGGATTTCAGCGTTATTCCTGCGGTTTCTCTTGCGATGAAGGGGACAGATAACTTTTACTGGGGCGTCGGCATGTGGGGCACTGCGGGTATGGGTGTTGATTATCGCGGAACTGGTGCAAACAGTGATATGGTGACAAATTTGCAGTTGATGCAGTTTGGCCTTCCGCTCGCGTATACGGACAACGGATTTAGTATCGGTATTACTCCGATACTTCAATACGGTTCACTTGATATGAGCTATAACATTGGTGGTGCTCCAAGTAAAACTAAAGGGGTAGCTCAGGATTTGGCATTTGGTTATACCGTAGGTACCGCTTACACTGCGTCAGATGTAACTCTTGGGCTTGTGTACAAATCTCCAATCAAGATGACGTATGATGGGCAGATTTCAGTAGCGACTGGGCAGTTTGGTTTGGGTGCGCTTGGATTTACAGATGTTCTCGAACAGCCAAGTGAAATGGGTGCGGGTATTGCTTATGAGATGGGCAGAAGCGTAATAGCGTTGGATTATAAACGTATAAACTGGGCGAGCGCCGCTGGGTACAAAGATTTCGGATGGAAAGATCAAGATGTTTTTGCCATCGGGTATCAGCATAGCCAAGATGCATGGGCGATCCGTGCGGGTTATAACTACGCAAAAAGCCCCATTGTGAATAATGCAAATGGAACCATTAATATGTTGAATCTTTTGGGCTTCCCTGCGACAGTCGAATCGCACTATGCAGTTGGTGGAAGCTATTCGTTTACTAAAAAGACGTCTGTTGATGTAGCGTATGTTTATGCTCCAGAAGCGAGTGATACATTGGGTAATACGTCAACAAAACACAGTCAGTCTGCACTTAGCATGCAAGTAACCTTCGACTTTTAATCAAAACAGCCTGTGTGAGTGCAGGCATTTTCTTTCACAATCCCTTCACGTTTTTTCTTTTTAATGTTGCTGTGTCACTTTAGGAACGCGTATTTCATAAAGTAACGCTCATTTACTATCTATTGCTGCTTTAGGGATAAAATAATTCAATTCATTCCATACAAGGAAGAATTGATACTATTGTGATAAAATAGCAACGGAACATATTTGCTTATTGCAAGCGAAAGATGAAAAGGAGAATCATGTTTAATCGGTTATTAATGGGGGCTACGGCGCTGTCATTGGCGGCTTCAGTCGCATTTGGTATTCAAGGGGTAAAGTTTTACGTCGGTGAAGGCGATAAATCTGAGGCGTATATGACAATGATAAATGAGAAAATCGAACCGATCGGGTTCATTTTATCAGATCCTCATGAGCACATTGATAATGCCTATAAAGAGAAATGGGGAACGCCAACTCAAACGGTTAAAGGGGTAACGGGTCCACATCCTGATTTTGATCCAAATTTCAAAGTCACATTGGACAACCTCGGGTTTTTCTCACTTACCAATGACAAAGTAGTTGGACCATTGTTGATGAAAGAGCCAGCTCTTGGCGGTTTTTCACCGTTTAATTTTCACATCTACAAAAAAGCTGGTGAGAACAAAACCTATGTAGGTCATGTTATGCCTGAGACGATGCTTGATATCGTTGGTGTCAAAGACAAAGCGGTTCGCGCACAATTTGCGGCACCTTTTGCCGACTTGGACAAGTTAACTGAAAAAGAGATCAGCTCAAAAGTAGAATACGTGGACTACAAGGCATTGCCTGCTAAGCCTATGATGACATTTGAAATTCCGTTTGAGCGTACGGGTGATTTGGAAGCATTCATCAGTGACTTCCAAGGTCAATTTGAAGAAAAGTTTGAAGAAAATAAATACATTATTGCCGGTTATAAAAATATGAAAGAGTCTATGGACAATATGGGTGTGAAGTTTGATCGTTTTGATGCGTATTGGGTTTATTCTCTGTGTCATTTCAAATTCTCTGAGGGAATCTTCAACCGCGGTCGTCCTGATGCGGGTACTTTCGCACCATGTTCTATGTACATGTACATCGACAAAGGTTCAAACAAGTTGATGGTAGGTATGCCTCGTCTTGAGAACTGGATTGCGGTAATGGGAATTAATGACCCAAAAATGGTTGAGTCTATCTATACATTGGATAAAGACATCGTGAAAATCATGAAAGAATTAGGAGCGAAAGAATTATGAAAAAAATAGTATCCATTATAGCATTGGCACTTGCTGTTGCGTTCACAGGGTGCTCAACAGCAGCACCAAAAATCGAAGGCGGCGTAGCCGTTGATAAAATGATTTCTACGTATAGAATTGGAGCCTATGTTGATGTTGAAACAGCAAAAGCTAAATTAACAACGGCAGGTTTTGAAGTTGTCGGTACGTATAAGCCGGCTGAAAATGGCACTACCATTTTGTATACCAATGCGGCAATGAAGGCAGATGCCAATAAGCCAATGCGCGGATTCGCAGCAGTAGGGCGTATGTTGGTGGATGATGAGCGTAAGCAAGTACACATTGCAAATCCTATTTATTTCGGTAAAGCATACTTGCAAGATGAGTATAATCATGCTACCGCATCTGCTACGTATACTGCTTTAGAAAAAGCATTTGGACCATTGACTAACTCTGAAGATCAATGGGAATTCGACAAATTGGCTGATTACCACTTTATGATCGGTATGCCGTATTATAAAGACATGGGTGTTGTCGGTACGGGAACAACTGCGGATTTATTGGCTAAAGCAAAAGCGGCAAAAGCAATTACGCTTGAGCTTAGCGGTGATCGCTACTTGGCGTTTGTTGAATTGGATAAGCGTACAAGCGGTTTTGTTAAAAAAGTGGGAACGGACAAAGCTGAAGTTCTTCCATGGCCGGTGTTGATCGAGAACGGTGAAGCTAAAGCGTTAAAAGCGGAATATCATATTGCAATCAGCTATCCATTGCTTGACTTGGGTGGATTTGCAAACATTATGACGGTTCCTGCCGCAACTTTGAAAAACCTAGAAAAAACATTTAAATAATTCTTTGTAAACGATCTTCCCACCGCGGGGGATCTTTCCTTCATGCTTCTTAGTATTGTTATAGATATATTGGCATCAGGAAACATTGTGGAGAAAAAATGAAAACCAAGCTACAGCAAGAGCTAGAGATCTATCTGGCTTCCAAGACGCATTTTCCCCCTTACTATCAATCAATGAAGCATATTTTGAGTTCAACGCTGTTTCAACAACAGCTTCATGAAATCATGAATGCACTTGAACAAGAAGACAGCAACGGTGCCAAAAGCTTTAAATTGTATTTAGATACGGTTATTATTAATATGGAAAGTAAAATTGCCAAATATAAGCCGTCAGTCTATTTTGAGGGTGAAAAAGTAAAAGAAATTGAAAACCAGGGATATATTATCCCTTTTTACAGTGATGAGACGCAAGAAACCTATGTGCTTCTTGGAATATACAAGAAAAATGACCAATCATAACAATATTTCATTGAGCATGGGATAATTTTCGGAGTTAAGTTTCAAGAATGAGTCACGTGGTAACATAAGGGTTCAAATATTGTGGACTTTGTTTACTAATGACATTTAAATTAGTGTAGTATTATGGTTGCAGTTAAATTGGTGATAAAAATAAATGCATTACTAAGGTTTAAACCAGTATTGTATTAGTCGCTTTATTGAGTGGTCCTAAAAATGGGTGCCACTCCACTTAATCAGAAAAGGAAGAAAAGATGAGCAATAATGATTCTTTATCTAATGACAAAAAATTAGATAGAAGAGATTTTTTTAGAAAAACAGCAGCTTTGTCAGCAACTGCATTAGCTGGAACTAGTATTTTTGCAGATGATGATGCAATTATGAAAACTCCAGAATGGGCGACAAAGTGGGGCGATCCAGTTACCACCAACTTGTATGGTGTTCCATCGGCATATGAGCATAATGTTACACGAAGAAGTACAGAGTTGTTGTCTTCAGGTAACTTTAGAGCAAGTATCGCGGTAACTCCTATCCATGAGTCTAAGGGTATTATTACACCAAATGGTCTTTTCTTTAGCCGTTCTCATGGCGGGACTGCTCATATCGATCCTGAAGAGTATCGTTTGATGATTCACGGATTGGTTGAAAAACCAATCGTTCTTACATTGGCGCAATTAAAGCGTTACCCAAGTGTTACGCGTATTCACTTTATTGAATGTCCGGCTAATGGCGGACAAGAGTGGAGAGCAACACAATTTAATTCGGTTCAGTTTGCAAAAGGCTTTATGGCTTCTGCTGAGTGGACGGGTGTTTACATTAAAACTATTTTAGAAGATCTTGGAATCAAGCCAGAGGCACAGTGGATGCTAGCTGAGGGTGGAGACAGTTCTAAAATGGGTAGAACGGTTCCTATGGATAAGGTTCTCGATGATGCAATGATCGTTTGGGGACAAAACGGTGAAGCCCTTCGTCCAGAGCAAGGATATCCAGTAAGATTGCTTCTCCCAGGCTGGGAAGGAAACCTTTGCGTTAAGTGGCTTAGACGCTTAGAGTTCGCTGCTGAGCCGTGGTACTGTAAAGAAGAGACATCGAAATATACAGCTCTTAAACCAACCGGTAAAGCAATCCAGCACTTTTACGCAAATGAAGTTAATTCAACCGTAGTTTCTCCATCACCAGAGATTCCATGGACGGATTTACCAGATGGTTCCGTTGTTGAGATCGAAGGTCTTGCATGGTCAGGAATGGGTACGATTACAGGTGTAGATTTCTCACTGGATGGCGGAAGAAATTACGTTAAAGCAGAACTAAAAGGTTTAGTGCTTCCTAAGTCTTGGACACGTTGGAGCTATATGCACACCTATAAAAAAGGTGACAAACTCTTGCTTACATCTCGTGCTATGGATGATGCAGGTTTCATTCAACCAACAATCGATGAAGAAACGTCTGTTATGGGTGTTGAATCTGTGTATCACAGAAATGCAGTTGAAACATGGGAAGTAACAGAAAATGGAGAGGTGAATCATGTTCAAATTAGATCGTAAATTAATCCTATCTGCTTCGGTATTTACGGCAGCAGCACTATTTGTAGCAGGCTGTGCAGGCGGTGGCCTTGGATTCTCAAATTCAAACACTACGCATGCACAACCTAGTATTGACGGCGGTGTCTTTTACCCAGTTGTAAATGGTAAAACAGGTCCGTATCTTGTGGATCGCGTAGCAGCGCCTATGAAGATCAACCATGGCCGTATCCCAACCGAAAATGAGTTAAAAGCTTGGGATACCGATGTTATGCCTGATGGTACAGGCTTACCTGAGGGGCATGGTAATGCATCTGATGGTTCAGATATTTATGATGCTAAATGTGGTTCATGTCATGGCGACTTTGGTGCCGGCGGAGCTGGATACCCATCATTGGCAAAAGGGAATGCATATGCTTTGATGGATTCATTGAAGAGTCAAAGAAGTGAAGAGGGTGCTGAGGGGCCGGTACGTGTATTTGGAGTTTATTGGCCACAAGCCAGTACGCTTTGGTGGTACATCAAGGACGCTATGCCTCATCAGGCGACTGGTACATTGACTGAGGATGAAGTTTATGCCCTCACTGCATACATCCTTAAGTTGAATGAAATTAAGATTGACGGCGTATTGGTTGATGATGATTATGAGCTTGATCGCGAAAAGTTTTTGAAGATTGTAATGCCTAATAGAAATGGTTTTGAACCAAATATCGATGGTCCAAAATCGCTTCCAGGTGTTCGTGCATACTATGCAAATCCTGCGAATTATGGTGCAATTAAAGTTAAACCGTCTGAACGTTGTATGAAAGATTGTCAAAAACCTACGGTTAAAAATGTGTATGTAACCAATGGTGGTATCAAAGATTTCGTTCCACCTATGGCAACGGCTAAAGATTTACCAAAAGTAGAGTCAAAAGAATTTAATGCAGCAAAATCGTATGAAGAAAACTGTGCTATGTGTCATGCTAACAAAAGTATGGGCGCTCCTGCAATAGGAGATGCTAAGGCATGGGCTGCAGTAAATAAAAAAGGGATGGATACTGTTTACAAAAACGGTATTGAGGGTATTAATGGTATGCCTGCAAAAGGCGGAGCTAATTTGTCGGACGCAGAGTTTAAACTAATTGTTGACTATATTGTCAACTTAAGTAAATAAAACAAAAGGAATTACCATGGAAAGAAGAAAATTTTTAGGTTTTGGAATCGTTGCAGCAGCGGCTGCACTCGTTCCTGGAACGCTTAGCGCAGAAGATTATAGAAAGACTAAGCCTGCTGTTTGGACGGCTCATACTGTCGATGATGCAATAGCAAAAATGTACGGTACTAATAAAACTATTGAGCAGGGTGTTACATTGACTGCTCCGGATGTTGCGGCGAATGGCGGTGCGGTGCCTGTTGATTTCTCATCAGATATCGCTGCAAAATCAGTTGCAGTATTTCAAGATGCTAACCCTGAAGCTACGGTTTGTGCATTTACACTCAACGAGAACAGTATTATTGATTTCTCAATCAAGATAAAAATGAAACAAAGCGGAACTCTAACGGTTGTTGTAGAAGGTAAAGACGGAAAGCTTTACTCAGCGAAGAAGAGTTTAAGTGTTGCCCTTGGTGGTTGTGAGGGCTGATTTGCCTTCCGCTCACGTATAAAAAAATAATCGTATTAAAGGAAAAATTATGGAAATCAAAGCAAAATTGAAAGACGGTGTTACAACGGTTAAAGCTATGGCTAAACACCCTATGCTCACGTATGACACAGCTAAAAAACAAGGCGTAGAAGCTAACTTTATAACGCACATCACTGCAACCGTAAACGACAAAGTTGTGCTTGATATGTCAACAAGTCAGTTTCTATCTAAAAATCCTATCTTTAAGTTTTCATTTAAAGGTGCTAATGTAGGCGATAAAATCGTTATGACTTGGGTAGACTTACTGGGTGGTACTGAAACTTCGGATGCAGTTATTAAATAATTCTATTATTTCCGTAAGAGAAAATGATGAAATCATTTTCTCTTAAAAATGGATTCACCTATGCATAAAGCTATCGCAAGTCTTTTTCTTTTTATTATCGCATTCAATATTTCTCTTTTCGCACGCAATATCGATATTGACGCTATTGTAAAAAACTCTGTAAAGAAGGATAAGCATTTATTTATTTTTCTTCATAGAACGGATTGCGGGTATTGCGAGAGTATGCTGATGTTTACACTCGACGATGATCCTGTAAAAGAACTTATAAATAAAGATTTCGTTTATCTTCACATCAATATAAGTGAAGATGATCTTATCAAATATAAGAATTTTAAAGGAAGTGGTCGTGATTTTGCAAAGCATGTTGGCTATAACCTATATCCATCCTCACTTTTTTTAAATGCTAAAAGTGAGATTATACATGCTGTGCCAGGATATCAAGATAAAGATCAGTTCCTTTTGGTTTTGAAATATGTCAATAGTCGTGTATACAAAACTATAGGTTTTCAATCGTTCAAAAAAAAGATGGATACGGTAAAATAGATAATAAGATTAGAATCAGGGTGTTGGATGTCAGTAGAATCTCGAGTTTTAGCTCTTTTTATATCCGTTGATAATGAAAAGAAAAGAGTCCCTAAAGAGACACTTGAGCTGGATGAAATGGGTGTCTTGGAGGATAAATTTTATGCCAAGAACATCAATCGTTTAATACTGCTTACTTCCACAACTGCATATGCATTGGCCAAAAGCAGTGGGGTTGAGTTAGAGTACGGAAGCTTAGGTGAAAACATCCTGATTGATCAGGACATCAATCATTTATCTGTTGGGGATCGGTTAAAAATAGGAGATGCAGTTTTAGAAATAACTCAAAGTTGCACGCTCTGCAATGGTTTATCGGTCTTGGATCCAAAGTTGCCTAAAGTATTAAAGAGCGATAGAGGGTTGTTTGCAAAAGCTATTGTAAGCGGTACTATTAAAAAAGATGATATTACAATCATCTGACTACGTAAAAGTCAGTTGTAAAATATGCTATGTGTAACAGCACGTTAAAATTATTAAAAGGACAAAGATGAAAAAGATATACAACATTTTGGTTGTTGCTTTCTTGGGAATGGTAACAGTTGGTTGTGCGGGAATCAATCCACAGGTGGATGAACAAAACAAAGGTCAAAGTGTTCAAGTGTATAGTGCTCCTAATGCTAATGGTGCTATTACAACCAAAACAATCGATGAAGCTTTTGAAAAAAGTGGTCTCACGGTAGGCGGAGACAACAATATGAATTCTCCATTTGAAAAAAGATTTGGGAAGGTTCATTATAAAACATACAATTTAGCGATGTTTTCCAATACGGATTTAACGGTTAAATTGATAAAAAAATATCCAAAATTTGGTTCTTTGACTCCGTTAACAATGTCAATTTGGTCTGATGATACTAAAAATACGATGAACATAGCTACTTTGACCCTTACGGGGATGTCTAAAGCTGTCAATATTCCAGAGAGTGATCCTGATTTGATTGCTTATGCAGAGATGGTTAAAACAGCACTTAAGGCAGCATTGCCAAATGGTGAGTTTCAAAAAACGAACTTTCCTATTGTCGATGCTAAAGCATCGTATAAACAAGAATTTACAGTTGATATGACAGAAACTGATCCTGATAAGATTCAAGAGATCAAAGGTAATATAGAGGCTGCGTTTGAGGGTGAAATGGAGCCATTGGGCTTTTTGCTTCCAAACTACATGAATTTACAAGCGGATGTTTTTGCTCCTCTTGGATTTGATGAGTATGATATCTATGTGACGTATTCTATCTGTAAGTTTGATGTTATTTATCCTGTATCAAAAGATTACCCTGCTGCGGGCGCATGGGCTCCATGTTCAATGTATATTTACCACAGAAAAGGTGAAGACAAGATCCATATTGGATACTTGGGCGTCGATAGCTGGATCACGAGTTTGGGTATGACAGAGAAAGAAGGAATAGACAAGCTTTATGAAGCTCAAGGGATGATTACCAAGATTCTTGAAGGTCTAAACTAATTTAGTATAAATTTACTTGCCTGTTCCGGGCAAGTTTAAACAGTAAAGCAAATAATACGATTTGTTTTATCTTTAAACTTTAAAGGAAGATACATGAAATTATTGAGCCAAATTGTTCCGACACTATTGCTTAGTGCAACTCTTATAACATCACTGACTGCAACGGACGAGTATGTTCCAAGCAGTAATAAAAATCTTGCGGTTGAATATACTTTAGAAAATAAAGACATCGCTTTTGATAAAGCTTTTTTTGATTTTACAGTAAAGCCATTGGAGAAGCTAGGGTTTTTTCTAAGTGATCCGCACCACAATGTCAATCTTGTGTATGAACAGCTCAAGGGAGAGACCTCTTTGAGTCAGTTGTCGTTTTCATCTCTTGTAAATGATCAGAATGCGATACCGCTTTTCAACAAAGATCCTAGAATAGGCGGTTTTACACCGTTTAATCTTGTAATCTATAGAAAAAAATCAGATATGAAAACTGTTATAACCCATATTACTCCAGAGGCCGCGCTGGATATACTCCACATAACCGATAAAAATGTACGAGATCAATACACAGCTATGTTCAAGCCACTGGACGAAGCAATCGAAAAAGAGT
>JAMCPS010000107.1 GCA_023379705.1 Campylobacterota bacterium | reverse complement strand
CATTCTTCCCTTTTTTTCCAAATGTTAGCATCAGGATGTCCATCTCTTGCTTCAAAGCAAGAATATTTTGAAACGTTTGCACTCCATTTTGTGCAGTGCTGATTACCGCTTCTAAAAAGAATTTAATCCATCCGCTTAAATCATTTTTTTCACGAACAAAAGTTAGCATCTCATAGTAGGTACTTTTATTACGTTCAATAAAATCAGAGAGATATAAAGATGGCTTTCTTAGTAATCCACTGCTAACCAAATAAAGAGTAATCATCAGCCGTCCGATTCGCCCGTTACCATCCAAGAATGGATGAATCGTTTCAAACTGGTAGTGAATAATGGCAATTTTAATTAGATGAGGAACTTGAATTTGATCATTGTGTATGAATATCTCCAAATCGCTCATTAATTCGGCTACTTTAGTGTGATGCGGAGGGATAAAAAATGCCGTATTGATACTTGCCCCGCCAATCCAATTTTGGGATTTTCGAAATTCTCCGGGTTGTTTTACTTCACCACGGACGCTGTCAAGCAAGATTGCGTGAATCTTTCGAATTAATCGAGTGCTTAAAGGCAAGGAGTCTAATTCTTTTAGTGCTGTATTCATGGCAGAAATATAGTTTATGACTTCTTGCCAGTCATCTCGTTTTTCGGGATCAACATGATCTTTAGCAATTAGAATATCATCGATTTCGGTTTTAGTCCCTTCGATTTTACTGGAGGTGTTTGCCTCTTTTCTGATATGCATTTGAATGAAAATATCAACATTTGGGACAATCATTGTAAAAGCATTTAGCTCACCCAACGCTCTAGTGGCATTTTCGAGCATAATATTGATTTGTGGATCATCCCATGTAAAAGTATGATTGATACTGTTGGGTAAAAAACTTTTATACTGGTACTCTTGTTGATAAGTACCCGATTGAAAATCTTTAAGATTCATTTTTTCTCCAAGCATTTGTTTACTTTATTTGTTGCGCTTATTATATCCTCTCTCAAGACAGAAGCAATATTTGCAATCGCTTCATCAAACCGTTTCAAATCCGAAACACTTTTCACCGCAATCCGCACATACCGTTCATCCAAAAAATCAAAATTGGAGCAGTCACGCACCATGATGCGATGAGGGAGAAGTTTCTCCTGAAATTCTTGTGCGTTCATGTGAGCAAGACGGACAAGGAAAAAGTTGGCATCGCTCTCAAATACCTTCTCAAAAAGGGAAGAATGATTGAGGATAGTTTTCAGATACGTTTTCGCTTCGGCATTCAGTGTATGTGAGCGTGCACGAAACGGCTTATCCGCCAAAGCGGTGATGAGAAAATGGCTATCGAGCGCCGAGATTTTCCATAACGGCTCTTTGACTTTAAGTAAGCCGATATTTTCACGCGAGGAGAGGACGATCCCGACCCTCACCCCCGCACATCCGTAAAATTTGGTCTGTGATTTTAAAACATAGAGTTTGTCGTAGGTTTTAAGATATCGGCTGACAGATTCTTCACCGCAGAACTCTAAAAACGATTCGTCGATGAGGATGGTGCAGTTTTTCGACATCCACTGTTTCATCAGCACATCTAAATCATAGTAGTGTCCATCGGGGGTGGAGGGGTTGACGAAGATAACGAGTGCGTTTTCGGAGACTTCGGTATTTATGCTCTCAAAACGGTTGATGAGGTGCACCTTTTTGCCATACGCTAGGGCTGCTTTTTTGTACTCCAGATAAGCGGGAGAATAGATGGTACAGGTGGGATGATCGAAAATGCGCATCAGAGAAAAAATTGCCGAACTTCCTCCGTTAAAAAGCTCCAATTCATCAGAGTGCACGTTGTAATAATCGGCTAACGTTTGTGTTAGTTTTTCATAATTTGGGTAGGCGTTGAGGGTGACGGTACCAAAATCAACCGATGGAATGATGAAGTTGATATTGCTGGAGAGATCAATAACCTCTTGGGGAGTGCAACCGCAGTGTGTAGCAAATGCATTCACATCACCGCCGTGCGCAAAGAGATTCATTTGAGGCGAATCCGAAGACCCAGTTTTACTTCGTAGACTTCATCGCAGATACTGGCGAGTTTTTGCCCGATAAGACCGCCCAGATCAACATAGCGGCGGCTCATCGCATCGATGGGGATAACGCCGCAGCTCACGTCGTTGAGGACAAACACGATGTTAGCATCGATATGTTCGAGCTCTTCGATAGCATGGATCAAAACAGCTTCATCCTCTTCTATGCGATTGAGAAGCCACATAGAGATGCAGTCGATTAAATAGGTGTGATTGGGCTGAAGTACAGAGGCAAGATCACGGCTCTCTTCGATCGTTATAAAGTCTTCTTTTCGGGTGTCTCGGTGTTTTTCGATGCGGTTTTGCATTTCGGTATCTCCGAAACGATTATCATACGTCGCGAGATAGTAGGGCTGATGGGTAGAGAGCTCTTTGGCATGACGTTCTGCCAGAGAACTTTTACCCGATTTTTGCCCTCCGAAATAGAGTACTTTCATCCCAGAAAACTCTCCACTTTACGGGTAATCTGTTCTTGGGTGATACCGTTGAGGCAGGCGTACATGAGGGCCCCTCCTGCACCGACTCCTTCTTTGGCCTCACCCTCGTCGTAGAGTTTGAGAGCTGGATGCTCTGTTAGCGAGAAATCGAAATCGGCGTAGTAGGCATTGACCGGGAAATCGACCATCTCCAGCAGCTTTTTGATCTCCGAGTTCGGATCTTCATGGACCCACTTGGTGGTACACAGTGCGAGATTATGGCCGCTAATCGATTGTTCTGTGTGTTTGAGGATCGAATTGATCACTAACAGTAAGGCAGCCATCTGGGTCCCTCCGGCCAGTACCGTTGTAATTTTGCGTTTTTGAAGCCCTAGGACAAGCCCTGCATTGAAAATGAGCATATTGTCGCTGACACGTGAAAGTTTTTCAAAAAGATCGTCAATCCCCTCACAGCCCGAGAGTGCCTGAGCGACCACGTGTTGCTTGATGTCTGTGGGGACATTTTTAAAACTGCTGCTGAACTTATCGTGAGTATCGTATCCCAATGCCAAAGAGGTTGCAAGTGCGGTAGTCGTACCCGAGGGAACGGATTCTCCCAGGATAATGTAGTCACTGCGACAAAAATACTCTTCCGCGAATTCCACCCCCTTTTCAAAGAGTTCCATAGCGTCAATATTTGCACCCGTATCGATCGAACCGCTTGGCTCAATGCCAAAATCATAGAGCGGAAAATAGTCTATTTTTGGTTTGACTTCCAATCCAAGATCAAGCAAAGCGAGGCTGCTGAAGGGATGAAGCAGATGCGCGGCGCGGGTGATGAGCCCTGGAGTGGGGACACCTTTTGGGGTTGTAGCGATATTTTTGAGACTTCGTACCTCTCCGGTGCACAAGAATTCCGCGTCCAAGGTAGGAGTGAGATGGATCATCCCCGGAATGCCTGCTTGGGTAATACCGGCGATATTGGCCGTTTTCGTATTGCTGAGACTGAGAAAAAACGTTGCTTTTTTCCCGCGTAAAAATTCAGTAAAATCGTTGTTGCCTAAAATGGTTTTAATGGTCATTATTTGTCCTTGTGGAGGTTACTTCGCTGAGCTTTTTTTTTTGTTTCCCAATTG
>JAMCPS010000106.1 GCA_023379705.1 Campylobacterota bacterium | reverse complement strand
GACCCTGCCCGTTCGATAATATCTTCATCATCACTCACCAACATTCCGCCATTGCAAACATTACGGCGCAAGTGAGGACTAAAATCAAAACAGGTGATGTCTGCGCCCGTAGAACCGATTTTTTGCCCTTTATACGTTGCCCCTAAGGCATCGGATGCATCTTCAACCACTTTAACATCATAGCTTTTTGCAATTTCATACAAACGGTCAAGATCAATACTCTGACCAGCAGAATGAGAGACAATAACCGCTTTGAGCTTTTTAGATTTATTCATTGATAAATAACTTTCCAGCTTATCCAAATCAATGGCATAACTGTCAGGGTCAATGTCAATAAAGGTCGGTTCAGCATCAAAATGTCGTACAACCTCTGGAATGGATGGAAACGAATTAATAGAACATAACACCTTGTCTCCGCGCTTCAAGTCAATCGCCAGCATTGCCAAGTGCAATGCACTGGTTCCATGGGAGGTTGCAAGGGCATACGTCGCACCGATATAGGACTCAAATGCGGATTCTAAATCTTGAACAATATCCGGTGCTTCACCGTCCAATACTTCATCAATTTTTTCACGCTCATCACCGCCTACTTCGACTCGATAGAATGGGATACTCATAGGATTCTCCTTATAAAGTTATATCTCTGGGATAATTAAAATCTTGATTGATCGTTCGTGATGTCAACTTTGCAATGATCGGCATCTTACGCTTGAATTGATTTTTATAAATTCGCTCAACAACCATATTCACTAATTGCGGATCTTCACCCGCACTAATCAATTCTTCTTTGGTATGACGCAGTTCAACATACCCTTTTAAAACACGGTCCAAATCAGCATACGCATAGCCAATTTCCACTTCATCGCTCTGCCCTGCCCACAAATCTGCCGACGGAGGCTTGGAAACAATAGAATCATTCACTTCCAAATAACGTGCTAATTCAAAAACTTCTGTTTTATACAAATCACCGATCGGATTAATAGCACTTGCCAAATCCCCATACAGTGTTCCGTATCCAAGCATGAGTTCACTTTTATTACTCGTTCCTAAAACCAAAGCGCCTTCTCGTGCCGATACATCAAATAAAGTTGCCATCCGTAGGCGGGCAGACAAATTCCCTATTCTCAAAGGCGACATGTCACTTGTTTCATACGCTCGTAGCAATGGTTCAATGCTGATAGCTTCACAGCGAATAGCAAATTTCTCGCACAAAGCATCTGCATCGTCAATGCTGTTTTGAGATGAATAATGTGAAGGCAACTTCACACATAGCAGTGCATCACCAAAAACCCTTTTCGCCAAAACAGCGACAACCGCTGAATCTAGCCCGCCGCTGAGTCCAAGAACAACTTTTTGTATACCTGTTTTTCTCACTTCGCTGCTTAAGAAATTTTCCAAATAATGACTGATAAGTGCGTATCTGCTCACATCAAAACCTTACTAATTTATAAACGTTTTGTATTATAACTAATATTTTGCATTAAGTTGTTAACAATGTCAAGCGAAAAGTTTATTTTCATTATTTGAATACAATTGCATGTAATAAAGTTATATAAAATGAACAATTCCAAATTTTCATCACTATCTTGCTACAATAAATAATTATTTTTAAATCAGGAGTAGTAAATGGCTGGAAAAGAACACGAAGATAAAGAAAAAGCCACTGAGGGCGAAGAAAAGAAAAAATCGGGGAATATGCTTCTGATTATCATCATTGTTGTTTTGGTACTTATTTTACTCATTGGCGGTGTTATATTTGCATTAATGTCGGGGAATAGCGAAGCAGAATCCGGATCAGAAGGTTCAGCACACCAAGAGGCATCTGCACACGGTGAAGAAGCACCCGTCGAAAGTGAATCAGGTGGAAGTCATGAAGATATCTCCACAGAGGCTGGAATCATGTTTCCGCTGGACTTATTTACCGTCAATCTCCTGTCAGAAAGCGGTAGACGCTATTTAAAAGTTGAAATGAATCTCGAACTCGAAGGTGAAGAACTCGCTCACGAACTTGAAACTAAAAAGCCAATATTACGGGATGTCATTATCCGCATCCTGTCAGGTAAATCACTCGAAGAGGTTTCCACCATAAAAGGTAAAGAGACACTCAAAGAAGAAATTCTAAGTGATCTTAATCGGCGCGTCAAAGACGGAAAAATCAAAAACGTCTACTTCACTGATTTTGTAGTCCAATAATTACAAATGATCGGTATTGATCTTGTAAAAACTGATCGAATAAAACGCTTATTGGATCTTTATGGTGAAAAATTTTTGCATAAAATATTATCTAAAGAAGAAGTTGTACTTTTCAAAAATTATCGTAATTTTGCAGGTTTTTTTGCTGTCAAAGAAGCCTGTGCCAAAGCATTAGGCTGCGGGATAGGTGCTGAGTGTGGATTTCATGATATTATCATTTCCAAAACTAATAAAGGTGCACCTAAAGTTTCCCTAAGTCCAAGAGTTCAAAAAAGTTTTGAAATTTCCTGTACTTCCGTATCCATCACCCACGATGGCGACTACGCTATTGCCGTTGTAGCACTTGAATCAAACATCAAAGGAAACCAGTGAGTATTCAACAAACATTAATCAATCGAAGTAACCATCAGTGTGAACTGTGCGGTTCAACAGAGAATCTAGACGTTTTAAGTATCGGCGATGGTAGTGCAGAGCAATCTGTCTATGCATGTGATATCTGCCGTACACAAATCACAAATCCAAAAGAGCTCGATGCCAATCACTGGCGCTGTCTAAATGACAGTATGTGGAGTGAAATTCCTGCCGTACAGGTTATGTCGTACCGACTCCTCCAAGCACTCGGGAATCAAGAGTTGCTGGATATGATGTATCTCGAAGAGGATGTAAAAGCGTGGGCAGACTCAGAAAGTTTAAATACAAACGGTGTGGATGAAACAGGGGCAGTCGTTCACCGTGACAGCAACGGTACAATCTTGGTTGAAGGTGATACCGTAACCCTTATCAAAGATTTGGATGTCAAAGGGGCAGGATTCACTGCAAAACGCGGAACCATTGTCAAAAACATCCATCTCACCGATGATGCCAAATTTATCGAAGGAAAAATAAACGGCACCCAGATTGTCTTGGTCGCCGCTTACATGAAAAAATCTTTATAATCCCGGTATTCTAGGGATGAGCTTCAGTTTCGACCCTTTATAATACCAACCCCACGCGATCTTCATCCAATGTCCTATAACGGGCATTGGAATCAGCATCGCTTTTTTGTCATTACGATACACAAACCCTGCCCCATCACCCATATCCATGAC
>JAMCPS010000105.1:2581-3558 GCA_023379705.1 Campylobacterota bacterium | reverse complement strand
CGCCCCCTCTGAACTCACCATACAACTTCCCAGCGGAGAGCTTGGGGTACAGGCAGTTCCAAAAACACTGCAGTCTTGGGGCTTGGCACGTCCTCGCAAAATATCGCCGCAGATACAGAGCTTGTGGTCGTTGATCTCTTCGTAGGGGAGGATGTCTTTGTAGATCACTTCGGCATCATACTCAGCAAATTCATCTCGCAGTTTTAGCGCACTTTTTGAGATGTGCCCAATACCGCGCCATTTGAACAAATCGACTTTTTTAAAATAGTCTTCCATCAAACATTGCGCTTTGAGATTCCCCTCCAAAGTAACGAGTCGTTTGTACTGAATCTCCAAATCACTGCGCCCCTCGTTGAACTGTTTGAGAATCATGTAAATCGACTCCATCACATCCACCGGTTCAAATCCCGATACGACGACGGGAATGCCATATTGTTTTGGAAAACTCTCATAGATCTTTGCGCCGCTGATCACACTCACGTGAGAAGGCCCGATAAAAGCATCGATACCATGACTGGGCTGTTCATTGCGATTGTCGATCAGTAACTCCATCGCTTCGGGAACGGTCACATGGTTGATATGAAAAAAGATGTTTTTGATTCCACGCTTGATCACCGTATCGATCAATGCAGCTGTCATTGGGGTCGTGGTCTCAAAGCCGATTGCAAAGAAAATGATTTTTTTATCGGGGTTTTCAACGGCTACTTTGAGTACGTCCATCGGAGAGTAGACATAGCGGACATCTGCACCGCATGAGCGTGCGTCTTGCAGTGATCCAAGACTTCCCGGAACTTTAATCATGTCTCCAAGGGTGAGCAAAATAACATCCTCCACCATCGCTAGGGTGTACGCATGATCAATCCGCTCTTTGGGCATGATGCACACCGGACATCCTGGACCGTGGATAAAGTTGATATTGTTAGGTAACAGCTGCCTTAGACCGTATTTCATGATCGTGTGGAAATTTATTGTAAGTA
>JAMCPS010000105.1:0-2464 GCA_023379705.1 Campylobacterota bacterium | reverse complement strand
CTTTGAGTTGCAGTGAACTCATACCGTTTCTCGAGAGGGGCAATTATCCCCCAGGGGAGTTTCTCTGGCTTCGCCATTCACCTTCTCATCATCCATCACCAATTTTCGTCGCTCTTGCTCGTCAAGTTTCTCTAAAATTTCCTGATACACTTTTAGCGATTCCAATGCATCCTCTTCATCGATTTTACTCATAATAAATCCAATATGCAGCAGTACGTAATCTCCGATTTGAACCGATCCCTCTTCCATCAAATCCAAACTCGATATTCGCTGTATCCCCATCGTCTCAACCGTCGCGCTGTTGTTTTGGATGTCAATCTCGACGACTTTTGAGGGTATGGATAAACACATGTATTACGTTCTCATCTTCCGTTTAAATTCAATCCATTCAATCACTCGTTCAATAGAGGCCTCATCATTGATGTTAACCTCTAAAATATCGACATTGGGTTTGATCTTTCTAGCTTCTGCTTTCTCCCGCTCGATGTCGTATTTGAAATATGGCAACAAATCGGTTTTGGTAAATAGGATCAAATCGGCTTGACGAAACATCACCGGATATTTGGCGATCTTATCCTCCCCCTCAGGGATAGAGACTAAAACGACGTTTAAATGCGATCCCACATCGTAACTCGCAGGACAGACCAGATTCCCCACATTCTCGATAAAACAGACATCCAAAGGCTCTAATGCCAGATCATGCAGTCCCTTGTGCACCATAAAAGCATCGAGATGGCATGCGCTTCCTGTTTGAATCTGAACTGCATCAATCCCTGCTGCTTTAAGACGATCGGCATCACGTGACGTCTCCAGGTCCCCTTCAATCACCCCAAACTTAAATGGAGAAATCCCTGCCATGGCTTCTAAAAGTGCGGTTTTACCACTGCCGGGAGAACTCATCAGATTGATAGCCAATACCCCTGACTCACTAAAATGCTCTCGGTTATGATGCGCTTCATGGTCGTTTTTGTCTAAGATCTTTTTGATGACCGCAATCGTTTTGGCATCATTGAGTTGCGGATTATGATGCAGTGTTTCATGCGCTGCATGATGGGAATGAGAATGTTGGTCATGATCTGTGTGATCATGATGGTGACCGTTATGGTCGTGATCCTCTACCATGATCGAACATCCGCAATCTTTACACATCTTCAAATTCCTTTTTAAAACTATTAATTGACTTAGATTATAAAAACAACTATATCAAAAAGAAATAAGAAATACGGCATCGCTCTAAAGCAAATCGGTTTTTGTTCTATGCACAGCATGATAAAGTTGTCCCAAAGCGATACCTCCGTCATTGATCGGAGTTTTTTCTTGAAAATACACCTTACGTCCTTTTTCTTCCAACCGTGTTGCACAAAGGGTTAATAGGGTTTTATTTTGAAAAACCCCTCCACACAGGACGATGGGAAAATCAGGATGACCCTCGGCAAACTCATCTATGATTGCAGCCAGAGTGTTGATAAATCCCGTAGCGATACGCATATACTCTTGTATTTGTGCCAAGAAGACTGTTCTTTGAACCATCGTAGACAAATCAATGACACCGTTTTCAATGGTATAGTCAAATACTTCATCCAAAGCAGGATCATACAGCTCTTCGAGCCTTCGTCCTGCCTCTCCCTCGTAGCCGTTTTCATGGAGTATGTCACAAAACGATGCGATTGCCTCAAATACCCGTCCTATCGAGGAACACAACGGTGCATTGATCCCTTTTTCCCATGCCATATGATACAGTGCGAGTTCATCGGATGTAAAATGATCCAAAAGGGAAAGTTTTAGCGCAGCTACCTCTGCTAGCGTATAAACCTCAAACAGTAGTGCCAACCCCACCCGTTTTGGCTCTTTGATCGCCTTCTCTCCTCCCAAAAGACGAAACGGCTTGATATGCCCTATACGCTCATAATCATAAGGGTCGGCAATCAAAACTTCCCCTCCCCAGATCGTACCGTCATCCCCGTATCCAGTTCCGTCAAAACAAAAAGCGAGCACTTTTTCACGTAAACCAAACTCTGCCATACATGCAAGTCCATGGGCGTAATGGTGCTGGACTTCGATGACCCGTTTGCCTTGGTTTTTTGCCCATTGCGCGGTTGCATAGGTGGGATGTTTATCGCAGACAATCACATCGGGCTGGAAATCGTAAAAACGTTTAAACGTCTCTACCGTTCGCTCAAAATATTCCATTCCTGAAATATCATTAAGATCACCGATATGGGGACTGAGAATCAGTTTATCTTCGTAAGCCAAACCGATCGTATTTTTCTGCTGTCCCCCAACCGCCAATATTTTTAAAGGAGTCGATTCTGTATGTACGAGCGAAAGTGGAGTATACCCCCGCCCTATTCTGAGTGTCGTATAACGGTTTTGAATCACTTGAACAATCGAATCATCCACCGCATTGACAATATCACGATCAAAATCAACGATGAAATCAACCACTTCCATGAAAGTTTTCAAG
>JAMCPS010000104.1:2862-3415 GCA_023379705.1 Campylobacterota bacterium | reverse complement strand
GGTATAGAAAAGACGCCTGGACAGATCATCGACAGTTGAGACCAAATGTTTGAGATTTCGTCCCAACCGATCCAGTTTCCAAACGACCAACGTATCCCCTTCGCGCAACGCTTTAAGGCAGTTATCCAAACCGGGACGATCGTCTTTGGCTCCGGAAGCTTTATCGACATATATTTGTCCGTACGTGATTCCAATACCTTGAAGTGCATCGATCTGCAAATCCAATACCTGATTTCCATCCGCCTTGGAGACACGTGCATAACCAATCAGCATTTTTGTCCTTTTAGTGCCGTATCATAAACGAAGGTTTGTGATACATATGAATTTCTTTCTGAACAGATAAGAATAATTGCTTCATAAACAGTATATTATTCATAGTATTATAAACAACATAATATTATATTACTAAACACTGTGAAGGAAGCTATATGCCACGTAAAAAAATTCTTTCATCATTACAGCGCGAAATGCTAGAAAAGTTGCCAGAGCAATTTGAGGAATTAGCAAAACACTACCTCCTAACTTCAGATGATCTTGAATTTATATCTCAGCG
>JAMCPS010000104.1:0-2765 GCA_023379705.1 Campylobacterota bacterium | reverse complement strand
GTGCATGATGCGCTATCCGGGGCGCACGCTGAGAATCGATGAAATTCCACCCAAAGCTTTGGTTGAATTTATTTCGGAACAACTTGGATTGAACTATGAAGATTTTTTGGGATACGCATTGCGTTCAGAGACCAGACGTGAGCACCAATACTTGTTGATGCAAAAGTATGGATACAAAAATTTCAACGATCGATATTTGAAAGAGATGGTTCGCTGGTTAACCCCAATCGCAATTGAAAACCACAAAGGCATTTTTTTATTACAGACTTTGATGCATGAAATGCGGTATCGAAAAATTCTTTTGCCTTCGTTGCTGCAAATAGAATCAATGGTATCACTGTCTCTGAGTCGTGCTGAAAAAATTATTCAACAAACCGTGACATCATTTTTAAATAAGAAGAACATGCAATTACTCGATGACTTGCTTGCGTTTGACGTGTCTGTCGGCCAAAGTATTTTTTCATGGCTTAGGCAAAGTGAGTCACGTCCAACATCCGCTAATATGCTCGTTATTATGGAACGGCTGCAAACAATCAAGAGGCTTGAAATTTCCGAAACTATTTCTAGTAGAGTATCGCAAATCCGAATGCAGCAATACAGTCGTGAAGGGTACCGAATCTCCATTAGCCATCTTCGTCAGTATGAACCAAAGCGCCGTTATACCCTCATAGCCATTACTCTTCTTGAAATTCAAAAAGCTCTTATTGATGATGCGATCACTATGCATGATCGTATTATTGGTTCACTGATGCGGCGAAGTCAGAACCGATTTCATCAAACAATCCAAGATGGGGACAAAAAGGCAAAAGAGCTTATACGGTTTTTCTCCCGCACCTCACAACTTTTGATTGAATCTAGAAACAACGGAGCAAATCCATGGGAATCTATCGATTTGCACATCGGATGGGATTCGTTTTTGCAGTCTGTACAAGAGGCTACTAGCCTCTCAGAACCTATCAAACAAGACCATTTGGCTTTCATAGAAACCCACTACGTACAGATGCGCAAATATACATCCCGTTTTTTAGAAGAGTTTGATTTTAAAGCCTCAGCGGGCGGAGGGGATGTCATGGATGCGATCAGATTGCTTCAAGAACTCAATTCAAAAAATAAACGAAAACTCCCGGAGGATGCGCCGGTTACTTTTATTCCCTCTCGATGGAAACCTTTTATCTATGCTGAGGAAGGGATGGATCGGCGATATTATGAACTGTGTGCACTTAGCGAGCTAAAAAATAGACTCCGTTCGGGAGACATTTGGATTGAGGGGAGTAAACAATATCTTGATTTCGACAGCTATTTGATGACACGTCATAGCTACAGCGAGATGAAATCTCAAAACAATCTACCTATCGCCGTGGAAATCGACTTTTCAAGGTATTTGATAAATCGCCAAAAGCAACTGGGTGAGAGTATCGATGAGCTTTCAGATATGATTAAAGACGGTACAATTGCCGATGTTGAGTTTACACAAAATGGTTATTCGATTAAACCTTATCGCACAGACGGCGCTCCAAAAGAAGCGACTAATATCATACGCTATGTAGCCAATTTACTCCCACGAATTAAAATAACCGACTTGCTCATCGAGGTAGATACTTGGACAAAATTCTCCGATCAGTTTACCCATCTGCGCTCTGGAATGACATCTACAGATAAAAAAGCACTATTTGCGGCGATACTATCTGATGGTATCAATCTAGGGCATCAAAAGATGGCGGATGCTTGCGCCGATATATCCGTCGGAAGACTTAGAAGTGCATCTGATTGGTATATTCGGGATGAAAATTATTCAAGTGCATTGGCGCAAATAACCAACCATCATCACCAAACTTCGCTGGTCAAGAATTGGGGAGACGGTACAACCTCTTCATCAGATGGTCAGCGATTTCCCACCGGAGGGACAGGGGACGCGTTAGGTGGGTACAACGCAAAGTACGGCAATCAGCCCGGAGTGGTATTTTACACTCATATCAGTGATCAGTATTCTCCATTTCATACCCAGATTATCCACGCAAATGCCAGAGATGCGACATATGTTCTTGACGGACTGCTTTATCACGAATCAGATTTAAAGATTGAAGAACATTATACCGATACAGCTGGTTTCACTGATCATGTGTTTGCGTTGTGTCATCTACTTGGATTTAAATTTGCTCCCAGAATTCGAGATATAGCCGATACGAAGCTCTTTGCATTAGAAGGAGTTGAAGTTCCAGAGAAATTTAACAATATCATCACCGGTTCCCTCAAAATAAAAGATATGCAGCAAAACTGGGATGATGTCCTTAGATTAGCCGCTTCTATCAAAATAGGTACAGCTTCAGCGTCACTGTTGATCCGCAAGCTTGCGTCTTATCCAAGGCAAAATCGTCTTGCACTTGCTATTCGCGATGTTGGTCGGATTGAACGAACACTTTTTATACTTGAATGGCTCAAGAACCCATCACTCCGGAGTAGAGTCCAAATTGGTCTCAACAAAGGTGAAGCGAGAAATTCCTTGGCGCGTACCGTATTTTTTAATCGATTAGGGGAAGTTCGTGATAGAACTTTCGAAAATCAACTATATCGTGCATCTGGTCTGAACCTGATCGTGGCTGCGATTATTCTTTGGAATACTGTCTATTTGGAGAAAGGGATTGAACAGGCTAAAAAAGAAATTGAAATTCCGGATGAGTTTTTGAAGTATTTTTCACCTCTAGGATGGGAGCATATTAATCTGACAGGCGATTATGTCTGGCGTATGGAGCCTTAGCGTACGAAAA
>JAMCPS010000103.1 GCA_023379705.1 Campylobacterota bacterium | reverse complement strand
TGCGTAACTCTTTGGATCACGGGATAGAAAGATAAATCGTTGTTCCCTGATTCGGTATCGTCTTAATACGGATTGTTCCGCCAAATCCTTCGATGGATTTGCGCACAACGTCCATTCCGACGCCCCGACCGCTGTATTCACTGATGGTCTCCGCCGTTGAGAGACCCGGCAGCATGACCAATGCCGCTTTTTCATCATCACTCATCGCTTCTACTTGCTCCAGCGTCAACAACTCTTTTTCGAGTACTTTTTGAACCACACGGCCAATATTGATCCCCGCACCGTCATCACGTATCTCAATGATAATCTTATCCGATTGCGCATAGGCATTAAGCGCTATATGCCCTTCCGGATTTTTCCCTTTTTGAATACGAACATCCGGCATTTCAATCCCGTGATCCAAAGAGTTACGCATAATATGGATCATCGGATCTGCAAGCATTTCGATCATGTTTTTATCGAGTTTTGTTTCCCCTCCATCCATGCTCAGCGTCACTTTTTTATTCATATTTTTAGAAATATCACGGACCAATTTCGGATAACGGTCAAACACATATGAAATCGGAAGCATGCGCATAGACATAATCAAATCTTGCAGTTGCTCAGCCAGGCGGTTGATAAACGTGTATTTTTCCATAATGGCACGCTTGATCACTTCCCCTGTCATTTTATGAACCCCATCCGCCAAATACGGAAGAGAATTTTTGGCCACCAAAAGCTCTCCGACAACGTTCATCAAATGATCAATCGACTCCTGATCGACTTTGACCGTTTTACCGATGACTCCCTTTTTACTGCTGTTTAATTGATTGTCTGAATCAGCACGTTCTACCATAGTACTCGATGCCACAGCAATTACTTCAGGAACAGCCTGTACAGGCGGACTGTAAACTTTAACCTCTTCAGGTTTTGCTGCCGTTATAATCGTCGTTTCAACAGCAGGGGTCTGGGATACGGCAACTAGCTCCTGAACAGCTGTATTTTCTTCACCGCTTATCTCACAGCGCAACCATTCCATCATCGCTTCTTTTGAGTCAAAGCTGCTTGGCATATCGCAAATATACGGTTTGAGATTATTTTCTAAAATAGATAATACCCGTTCTTGAGACGCATCATCATCCACCATTTCCAATATTTCCAGCTGTTGTAGCAAAATCGCCTTAAGCTGAATCTGATCCAGCTCATTCAATGGTATTGTTTCGCAGATTGCATCAGATGCACCTACGGCTTCCACACTTGAAGTATCGTCGAGTAAAGCGTTATACGCATATACATTCCCCTGAGGCAACTGTGCAAAAAATGATTTTAACAAGCCCAAATCTGTATCTTTGATCGTATTGAGTACTTCATCAAAACGTCGTAGCTGCATACTTTGAAGTGTGTCGCGTCCAATTAACGGCAAAGTATTATGAATCTTTTCACTGATTGCAACACGGTTGTGTGAATCAATAGCCCTGCTGCACTCAGCTGAAAGCTCTTTTAAAACATCCAATGCATGCCCGGCTTCACCCTCGCTAATTTGAAGTAATGTGACAATATCAAGCGGAATAAAGCTAAGTTCGTCGACGAAATTAAACAGCGCATCGCTAATCTCTTCATACGTCGCATACACAAATGCTGTCATGCTCAAACGAAGCAGTAGTCCATCGGGATCATCAAAACCTGACAAAAGTGCTTTTGAAGCATTTTCGCCCATGCATGCATGAATTCCTAAAACTTTATCTCCAATAAGAGAAAGGGTGTAGAGAGGATCATTTCCATACACCATACACGATTCATCCAAATCAAAGACAATCGCATACAACTGTTCTTTGGCGCAAAACGCTTCGTCAATAACATCCACTTTAAAGGGAATCGTTTGGTTGAACTGTCGTAAAAACGGCATTGGAATATTGACCACACGTTCAACATCGCTTGCCAATCGAAACGGACACGACCAGGTTTGCTCTTCAATCGTTTTTCCCATAAGTCCGCTGAGTTCTTGTGCAATCTGATCAATGCGCGACTCATCCGCATCAACAATGTCACCGCACTCTTCGGCAGCTTCAATGAGGTTAACCACTTCATCAAACGCATTGAAAAGCGATTCAATCATAATGGGTTTAAACTCAAGGTTTCCAGAGCGCAGCATGTCCAATAGATCTTCGGCATGATGGGTGATACGTTTAACCGCTTCAAATCCTACGATTCCTGACCCCCCTTTGAGCGTATGGGCAGCACGAAAAACCGAATTTAATAACTCCGGATCATCTCCTCCGATATTTTCAATGTTTTGATCAATAAACGCCAAGTTCTCTCTGGCTTCCAATAAAAATTGTTCGAGTAGCGGATTCATATGTTGTCCTTGGTTTAAACTTTTAACAAGAGCTGCAAATACCCTTTGAGAGCATCGGGCTTAATAGGTTTGGTTTCAAAAAGATTGGCACCTACTTTGAACGCTTCAGCTTTGTCGGTAGCTGCCATTTGTGTTGTAATCATGATGACAGGCGTAAAGCGCCGCATTGGCTGCTGACGTAATTCACTTACAAATGAATAACCGTCCATAACCGGCATGTTCACATCTACAAGATACAGATCTGGGCTTGTTAAAAT